>NZ_JANKBZ010000008.1:300000-403604 GCF_024623785.1 Archangium lipolyticum | reverse complement strand
CGCGGCACTCGCCTCCGCTTCGTCGGCTGCTCTTCTGGTGGGCAGCAGGTCGTCTCCAGCATGGTTGCTTGCTGTTACCTACTTTTCCCGTCACCTTATTCCGACCAACCCTGCCATCGGACCAGTTCGTGCGGACCGCGCCCGGCAGTTCCCCCCCACTCGAATCAGTTCGCGGTGGGAGTGGGGCCCGTCGTGGGCGGACGGGAGATCCAAGCGGCGATGAAGACGTCCAGCTCGCCGCGCAGCACGTCCTTCACTCGCGGAGTGCCAGCCCCGGTGCGCGGGTCCTCCACCCGAGCCCCTCGGCCCAGATGGTAGCGCCGGGCCTCGTCCGCCGTGCTGCTGCCGCCCTGGCCCTTCACCACCCGCGAGGCGATGTCCTTCATCTCTTCCAGCTCGCCCGCGCCCGCCAGCGTCATCATCCGGCCCGTGGTCTCGTCCCGCACCGTCACTTCCGTCTTCACCCGAGCCAGGTACGTGCCCTCGTGCCGCTTCACCTCGCGGCCCTCCACGTCCAGGCTCTCCGGCTCCTCCACCGGCCCGCCCCGGTGCACCCGCACGTAGGCGCGCTGGCGCTTCTCCTCCTCCAGGCGCCGGTGCAGACCCGCCTCGCCCGCCAGGTAGCCATAGGCACCGGGTCCGGCGATCCGCACCACCACCCGGAAGGGCTCCTCCGCCTCCGCCACCGCCGTGGCCTCGTAGCCGCGCCGCTCCGCCCACCCCAGGTACATGGTCGCCAGCTCCTGCACCCAGGCATCCTGCCCCTCGCCCGTCTCGCTCGCGCAGATGTCCACCAGCGCCTCGTCGCCGTGGTCCGTCGCCCCCGCCGCGCCCAGCACCTCGGCCATCTGCACCTCGCGCGCCACGTCCTCCACCTGTTTCGCCGCCGACGCGAGCTGCGCCTCTCCCTTCGCCTCGCGCACCAGCCGCCGCGCGAAGGTGGTCCGCTCCTCCAGCCGGTCCAGCTCGTTGAGCTGCGCCTCCACCGACCGGAAGGCCCGCAGCGTCGACGCCGCGCGCTGTGGCTCATCCCACAGGTTGGGCGCCTGGGTCGCCGCCAGCAGCTCCGCGCGCCGCTCCTCCAGCCTCGGCCGGTTCGCCGACACCGACAGCGCCCGTGCCCGGCCCACCAGCCGGTCCATCTCGTTGAGCAGCGACTTCTTGTCCAGGCGCCGCTTCACCGCGGACACCGACTTCTCCGTGGGCAGCGCGAGCTGGGCCGTCTCCTCGCGCGGGCGCGGTGTGTGCTCGGCCACCGCCACCACCTTGTTGCCCGGCCGCGTCTCCACCCGCACCGGGGCTCCCGGAGGCAGCGGCCGGCGGGCGATCTCCACCGCCAGCGCCGCGGTCAGCGTCTTTTCTATCTCCCGCTGCAGGTAGCGCGCGCCGAACTGCGGCGAGTAGCCCCGCTCCACCAGCAGGTCCACCACCGCGGGCGTCACCTCCACGTCCAGCCCTCGGGCGCGGATGCCCTCGCGCTCCAGCACCCGGCCCACCTCGCGCTGGGCGATCTTCCGGATCTCCACCTTCGTCAGCGGCTGGAAGTGGCAGATGGCGTCGAAGCGGTTGAGGAACTCGGGACGGAAGGCCTCGGCGATGCGCCGGTCCACCTCGGTGATGAGCTCCTCGGGACGGCGCGAGCCCATGAAGCCGATGGCCGGCTCGCGGTACACCTCCGCGCCCACATTGGACGTGGCCACGATGACGGTGTTGTTGCAAGAGATCGTCTCTCCCGCGCCGTTGACGAACGTGCCCTCGTCGAAGAGCTGAAGGAATCGGTCGTGCACGCTGCGCGCCGCCTTCTCGAACTCGTCGAGCAGCAGCACGGTGAACACCTTGCCCTCCAACAGGGCCGTCAGCTCGCCGCGCTTCGTCTCGAGCGCGGGCGCCCACGAGGCCCCGAAGGGGACGCTCTCGTCACCGTCGTTGGGGAAGTCCGCCATGTTGAGGCGGACGAGCCTGTCCGGAGAGCCGAAGAGGTACTCGGCCAGCAGCTTGGCGAGCTGTGTCTTGCCCACGCCGGTGGGGCCGGCGAAGAGGAACACGCCGAGCGGCCGGCGCGGATCGTTGAGCCCCGCCTTGAGCAGCGCCACCGAGCGCAGCACGGCCTGCACCGCGTCCGTCTGCCCCAGCAGCCGCTCCCCGAAGAAGCGCTCGGTCTCCTCCAGGTCCAGCGCCATCGCGTCGTCCACGACGAAGCGGGGCAGGCGGGTGGTGGCGCAGAAGCGGGTGAGGACGTCCTCGGGGCCCACGCGGTCCTTGGCCCCGCCGGCGGCCTCCGCGGCCGTCTCCTTGAGCAGCTCGATGGCCTTGCGCGGCAGCCTCTGGGCCAGCAGGAACTTGGAGGCCAGCCGCAGGGTCAGGTCGCACGCCGCCGGGTCGATGGGCAGATGCAGCTGGCGCTCCAGCTCCTCGGCCACGCGGCCCAATATCCACCGGGCCCGTTCGGCGGGCGGCTCCTGGAGGGGCACGAGGTGCAGTCGCTCGGAGAACGATTCGTCCGCGCGCAGCAGCTCCTGCACGCGCTTGGGCTCGGTCTCGAAGATGAAGCGGATGCCTCCGGTGCGCAGGGCCCGGAAGGCCACGGGGGCCAGGGGGCCGCCGATGACCGCGGGCAGATCCCGGATGTAGACGATGGGGCAGGGGTGCCGGCTCAGCCAGGCCAACAGCTCCTCGAACGACTCCGCCGCCTGGCGCTGGGTGCTGCGCGCCAGGATGTTGGCGACGGACACCTCCACCATCCGCGCCTGGGCCAGCTCCGCGTCCACGCGGCCCTCGATGATGCGGCGCGCCACCTCCTGCACCACGGCGGACTTGCCCACCCCGGGCTCTCCCGAGAGCAGGGGGTGCTTGCCCCCTCGCGACAGCAGGCCCAACACCTCCATCACCGGACCGTCCACGCCGTACGCGGCCGTGAGCTTCCCGTCCCGCGCCAGCGCGGTCAGGTCCCGGTCGATGAGTCTCTCACTGTCCTCGCTCTTCCTCGTGGCCATGGTCGGGAACGCCTCGTCGGGCGCGCGGGGGGCACTCTAGCGTGCTGAAACGCAGTGGTGGGCCCCGGCACTCCCGAGCCGGAGCCATTTCCGCCCCTGTCACGCGGGCGTGGCCCGCCATGGCACGGCCGCGAGGCTCAGCACTCCGCGGCCGGGTGCCCCCAGGGATTGGAGGCCGGCGTCTGCCGCAGCAGCGCCTCCAGCTTCCGTGCCAGGGCGCCGGCGTTCTCGGACCTCGGGGGCGGGAGGTAGGGCTTCACCGTGGCGCTCAGGCGGGCCGCCTGGTGCGCGAGGAGCTGCTCCACTTCCGGAGACCAACGACCGAACTCGAGCCACTCCATGTGCGTCCTCCCTGCCGGGGTTTGTGTCCAGCGCGCATCCATGCGCTCGTTGCGTGGGTGCGTTCATTACGCCGCGCGTCAAGGCAGCGGGGATTTGACGGGTTCCCAACTTTTCCGGGTCTTGTCCCCAGGGGGTGTGACGGAAATGAAATGTGCCGGCAGCAGGACCCGCCTGCCGGCGCGCGGGGCGTACGGGCCCGGGGTTGCCTCTGGCTTCCCTGGTCGGAGCCCGCTCCGGATACGGAGCAGGTCCGGAGGAAGCCACCTCTGGTGGCCTCCCACACCCGCCGCTCACTCCTGCAGCTCCGTGTGCCAGTACGCGACGTCACGGAGGAACTTCCTCCACGAGATGGGCATGCCCTTCTCGTAGGCGAAGGTGAGCCGCACCGAGCCCGGGAGCTTGCGAGGCTTCTCGGGAGAGGAGAGCAGCTTCATGCCCGCCTGCACCGGCGTGCGCCCGCCCTTCTTCTGGTTGCAGGGCACGCAGGCGATCACGATGTTCTCCCAGGTGGTGCGGCCGCCCTGGGCCCGGGGCACGACGTGATCGTACGTGGCCTCGGGGCGGGACACCTTCCGGCCGCAGTACTGGCACCGGCAGCTGTCACGCATGTAGACGTTGTCGCGGCTGAACTTGATGCCGCGTCCCTTGCGCCGCTCGCCGCGCAGGAAGCGGATGACGGACGGCATCCGGATCTCCAGGGTGACGGAGCGGACGATGCGGTCGTCGTACTCCTCGACCACCTCGACCTTGCCCTGCCACAGCAGCATCATCGCGCGCTGCCAGGAGATCCGTGCCACGGGTTCGTAGGATGGGCTGAGGACCAGCGTCTCCATGACTCGGGGTTTCCTTCGGGGTGAGATGTCCGCGGCGAGAGTCGAACTCGCACATGAGCCGGGTTTGAGCCGGCTGCCTCTCCCGATTGGGCCACGCGGACGGGTTGGGGAGCCTGTTGCAATACGGTGCGTGTGCTGCGAGTGCCGTCCCCAGGAATCGAACCCGGTCCTCCCGCTCTTCAGACGGGCGCGCGGACCACCTACGCCAGGACGGCATGATGAAGTTGCGGAGCAGGGAGTCGAACCCTGCGGCCCAGGCGTATGAGACCCGGTGGGACGGCAGGTCCCACTCCGCATCGAAACTGTTGCCTCCGGCAGGACTTGAACCTGCGGCCTCACGGTTCGGAGCCGTGCGCTCTATCCCCTGAGCTACGGAGGCGAAGGTCGGCTGGAGGGACTCGAACCCTCTGGAACCGGATTCACAGACCGGTGGCTCACCCTTTGCCTTCAGCCAACATCAAACATCTGAGTGGCAGGATTCGAACCTGCAGCCTCGCGGACCCGAACCGCGCGCTCTACCAAGTTGAGCTACACCCAGGAAAGACAACCATCAATGAAGTCGGGATGGCCGGATTTGAACCGACGGCCTCGTGCACCCCAAGCACGCGCTCTCGTCCAGGCTGAGCTACATCCCGATGAAGCTTCACGGGAGGGACTCGAACCCCCAGCCCGGCGGTTAACAACCGCCCGCTCTACCATTGAGCTACCGTGAAATGTGTTGCATTACCCCCGGAGGGACTCGAACCCTCGCCGTCCGCTTAAGAGGCGGATGCTCTACCCGTGAGCTACGGAGGCGTGTGCCGCCTCTCTCGAAGGCAGGCGGCGCTTCACCACTGCGATTCAGTTGTCAGGGAACACGTGCTTCCACTGCCGAGTGGGGACGCTGGGAGTCGAACCCAGCGGGCCATTGAAGGCTCCGGCTCTACAGGCCAGTGCGTCTTCGCGTAACGCTCTACGTCCCCGGATGGATGAGGCTGGAAATGCGAGAGGCCGGGACCCTTTCGGGAACCCGGCCTCCTTCGCCGCCGCCTCACACACTCGGGAGGCGGAGCATCAGAAGAAGAGGCCTGGGTGGGGGCGCCAGTCGAAGCACCCGCGGAAACCGCGCTTCATCAGGGGGTGGCGCCGATACCGCCACTGCGAGGAGGGGGCCGGCAAGGCGCTGACGCGCACGTTGGCGAGACCGGCGGGGTTGTGGTGCTGCTTCGGATTCATCGTGTCCGGCTGCGTCATCGTTCGCATCGTCACCGCTCCTTTCATGGGGAAGAGACGACGTGCCGCGTAAATCCTGACGCGATAATTTTTCGTGGTTTTTTCCCGTCGAATGAGAATGCTCTGGCCCGGGTTGTCTTCAGGTGACGGCATTCACACACGGTGTGTGCTCCGATGCCACGTCAGCGCGTCTAAGAGGAGCGATACAGCGGTTTGTCTTGATCCAGATAAGTGGGGAATCCATAGTGGCTGTGGTTGCTCGTACAACCGCCTGGAAGACAGGTCAGATCAGCACCAAGGAGACTGGACCATGAAGAAGACCCTTGAGAACAAGAAGCCGTTCTTCGCGCGCCTGCTCGAGGAGCAGGAGCTGGAGCAGGTGGCGGGTGGTGCGACCAAGAAGTACCCCTCCGACAGCGACGAGGACCAGACCATGAAGTACCCCTCGGACGGTGACGAGGAGTCCCCCTCCACGCTGGGCAACGTGACCCTGAAGTACCCCTCGGATGGCGACGAGGGTGTGATCTAACGATCCGCTGGCGCTCGGTTCCGCGCCTCATGCCCCATGACACCCCCTGCCCGCGACATCGTCCTTCTTCTCACCCACAGCGGCGACCATTACACGGTCGATCGAGTGGCGGAGGAACTGTCGCGGCGGGGGGTCCGCCCGCTGCGTATCGACACGGATGGCTTTCCGGCCGAGCTGGAGCTGACGTCCGCGTTGGGGCGGGAGGGAGCCGAGGTGACGTTGCGGACCGCGTCCGGCGAGCTGCGCGGGCAGGACATCCGGTCGGTGTGGTTGCGCCGGCTGGTGTCGCCCCGGCTCGATGAGTCGCTGGACCCCGCCTTCCGCGCGGGCTGCATGCGCGAGTCGAAGGCGGCGCTCGAGGGCTTCCTCGATGGGCTGGAGGCGGCGGGCTGCCGCTTCGTCAACCCGCTCGAGGCCGACCTGCCGGCGCAGAACAAGCCGCGCCAGCTCCGGCTGGCCCACGCGCTCGGACTGGAAGTGCCGCGCACGCTGGTGACCAACGACGCCGCTCGGGTGCGCGCCCTCTTCGAGCAGGTGAATGGCCGGATGGTGGCCAAGATGCTGACGCCCCTGTCTCAGTCCATGGCCGGGGGTGGCGCCTTCGTCTACACGAGCGCGATCGGTCCCGAGCACCTCGATGAGCTCGACGGGTTGCGTTACAGCCCCATGGTCTTCCAGGAGCGTATCGACAAGCTGCGCGAGCTGCGGGTGGTGGTGGTGGGCGAGCAGTGTTTCGTGGGCGCCATCGATGCTTCCCGCTCGGTGGCTGGCCAGGTGGACTGGCGGCGTTCCAAGCCAGACGAGGTGAGCTGGGAGAAGGGCTCGCTGCCGGCGGAAGTGTCGGCGCGCCTGGTCCGCCTGGTCGCCGAGCTGGGGCTGGTGTACGGCGCCGCGGATTTCATCGTCACACCCGAGGGACGGCACGTCTTCCTCGAGGTGAACCCCGGAGGGGAGTGGGGCATGCTCGAGAAGGATCTCGGCCTGCCCATCGCCGCGGCCCTGGCCGAGGCGCTCGCATCCGAGGGCACCGCCCTCTGACGGGCAGACACGGATTTCTCCATGACGATTCTCATCGTGACCCATTCCAAGGACAACGAGGCGCCCACGTCCGTGGCACGCGCCCTCGAGTCCCGTGGCGAGCGGGTCTACCGGTTCGATACGGATTTGTTCCCCACCGACCTCCAGCTCTCGCTCGACGAGGCGGGTGGCGGGCGGCTCTCCGGGCCCTCGGG
Organism: Archangium lipolyticum; assembly: GCF_024623785.1. Classification (NCBI taxonomy): domain Bacteria; kingdom Pseudomonadati; phylum Myxococcota; class Myxococcia; order Myxococcales; family Archangiaceae; genus Archangium; species Archangium lipolyticum. Next base: position 396,463 of record NZ_JANKBZ010000008.1, on the reverse strand, counting down.
CGTGCTCGAGCTGTCGGAGGTCACCGCCGTCTGGTACCGCCGCAACGCGACGGGCGCGCGCATTCCCGAGGACATGGATCCCCAGCTGCGGCAGCCCTCGGTGGAGGAGAGCCGGCGGGTGGTGTTCGGGATGATGGCGGCGCTCGGCGTCTTCCAGCTGGATGCGCTCGAGGTGGTACGGCGCTCGGAACACAAGCCACTGCAGCTCAAGCTGGCGCGCGATCTGGGGATGGATGTGCCGCGCACGCTGATGACCAATGATGCGGAGGCGGTGCGCGCCTTCGCCGCGGCCTGCCCCGGCGGCGTGGTGACGAAGATGATGGCGTCGTTCGCCGTCTACGAGAAGGGCCAGGAGCAGGTGGTCTTCACCACCCCCCTGACGGCGAAGCAGTTGGAGGACCTGGACGGCCTGGAGCTGTGTCCGATGACCTTCCAGGAGCGCGTGGTCAAGGCGAGGGAGCTGCGGGTGACGGTGGTGGGGGACCGGGTGATGGCGGCCTCCATCGACTCGCAGGCGTTGCCGAGGGCCCGTGAGGACTGGCGTCGCGAGGGCGTGGCGCTCATTGGCGAGTGGAAGCACTACACGCTGCCCGAGCCCCTCCACGCACAGGTGCTGAAGCTGATGGACGCGCTGGGGCTCAACTACGGCGCGTTCGACTTCATCGTCACCCCCGAGGGGCGGCATGTCTTCCTCGAGGTGAACCCGTCGGGCGAGTTCATGTGGCTGATGAAGTACCCCGGACTGCCCATCAATGAAGCATTGGCGGACGTGCTCTCCGGACGCGCGGCGCGCCGGCTCGCGCCCAAGCCGCTGCCGCGGCCGTGAGGCGCGGGGGTTCCATGCTCCGAGCCGCGTTGCTCCCACTCCTTGCCCTGTGTCTCCTCGGCCCGCGTGTGGCGCTGGCGGAGGACGACGCGCTGACGCGCTTCCAGGAGTGGTTGTCGAAGCTCGGCAAGCCGGCTCCTCCTCCCGAGGACAAGGGCCCCTGGAACACCTTCACCCTCAACCCGCTGGTACTCAAGGAGCGGCGGCTCGGGGTCGAGTACGAGCGGGCGCTCGGCCGGGGTTTCTCGCTCTACCTGGCGCCCGAGTTCGCCTATGGCCGTGCCGAGCGCTCCTGGCATCTGACGCTGGGCGGCACGCTGGGGGCGAGGATCTTCGTGATTGGAAAGGCCCCGAGCGGCATCTACTTCGGGCCCGAGGTCGCCGTGGACTATCAGCGCGAGCGCCGGGAGCAGGGGCTGCGCAAGGCCTTCGGGCTGGGAGTCGGCGGGAGCGTCGGCTGGACGCTGGTGTTCTTCGACCGCTTCACGCTCGCGGCGGGGTTCTCGGCCCAATACCGGGCCATCCCGGACCTCGAGTCGTCCGAGGAGGAGGCCATCCGGGTGGAGCTCGTCCCCACGCCCCGGCTGGCCTTCGGTGTCGCGTTCTGACGTCGAGAGTCGAATCGAGATTGAGCCAGCCGTGAGGGCGCGCTAGTCGATCGCGCGTTCGCGAGGGCCCAGGGCTCCGCGACGGTCATTCTCGTTTCGACAGGGGACGTACATGCGGACCAATCTGGTGGCAGTGGTGGTGGCGGCGCTGATGGTGGGCGGGACGGCGGCGGCCCAGCAGAAGGGGCAGGGCGCGAAGGCGGCCGCGGCGCAGGGCAAGACGGAGGTGACGTGGTGGGGCCACGCCGGCTTCTTCGTGCGCACGCCGGGCGGTGCGGTCATCGCCATCGACCCGTGGTTGGGCAACCCCAAGGCACCCCAGGGCGTGCAGCCGCCGGAGACGGTGGACGCCATCCTCGTCACCCACGGGCACTTCGACCACGCGGGTAGCGCCAAGGAGCTGGCGACGAAGACGGGCGCGCAGGTGTTCGGCTCCTACGAGCTCATCAACCTGATGGGCCTGCCCCAGGACAAGGGCGTGGGGGCCAACGCGGGCGGCACCTTCCAGGTGAAGGACGTCACCATCCACTTCGTGGAGGCGGTGCACTCCAGCAGCTACGCCGCCGACGACAAGTCTCCCCCGCAGTACGCCGGCGCGCCGGTGGGCTATGTGCTGGAGATCGCCAACGGCCCCACGCTGTACCACGCGGGTGACACCGGCGTGTTCGCCTCCATGGCCACCATCGCCGAGCAGTTCAAGCCCACCGTGGCGATGCTTCCCATTGGCGGTCACTTCACCATGGGTCCCTCCGAGGCCGCCCAGGCCGCCCGCCTGTTGAAGGTCAAGTCCCTGGTGCCCATGCACTACGGCACCTTCCCGCTGCTCAAGGGCACGCCCGAGGAGCTCGAGGGCCAGCTCAAGAAGGTCGCGGCTCCGGCCAGGGTGCTGCGGCTGGAGGCCGGCAAGGCCACGGCGCTGTAGGCCCCTCGTGGCATCGGGCGTGACGGGGCTCGCTCCCGTGGGCCTTTTGTGGTTTCTCTTCCGCGCCCGATGCTCCGCGACTCCTCCCTCCCCCTTGACACCCCGGCCCTGGCCCTCGCCGAGGTCGTCCGGCGCCGGGGCCTGCGCTACTCCCGGGCGCACGTGCGCGAGGCTTTCAGGAGCCACCCGCAGCCCACCTCGCTGCTGGCCGCGGTGGAGGTGGCGCGCTCGGTGGGTCTGGAGCCCACGGCGGGGCAGGGGGACCTCGAGACGCTGGACGAGACAGAGGCCTCGGAGCTGCCCGCCATCCTCCACTTCGTCGTGGACGGGGAGGAGGGCTTCGGTCTGCTGGAGGCGGTGCTGCCCGGGGCCGAGGGGATCCGCGTCTGGGACAGCCGCAATGGCAGTCAGCAGCTGACCCGGGACGAGCTGGCCTCGCTGTGGAGCGGCGTCATCCTCTTCCTGGAGCCCCAGGGCGAGGGCGTCCCGGAGCGCGGTTACCTCCCGCGCCGTGCGCGCGAGCTGCTGCTGGAGGAGTGGCGGCCGCGCACCGGGCTCGTGGGTTCCTCGTCCTCTCCGGTCGTGCGCTGGGGACTGGGCGCGCTGGCGGTCGTCCTGCTGGGACTGGCCATAGGGGCGCTCCCCGCCGGGGTGCGTGGGCCGGGCGCGCTGCTCGCGGGCCTCACCGCGCTGGGGCTGGCCGCGTCCCTCACCGCGCTGGCGTGGACGCGAGGCCAGAAGTCCTCCGTGTTGTGCGGTGGTGGCGGACCGGTGGACTGCGAGAGCGTGCTCCTGTCGGACTGGGCGCGCATCGCCGGAGTGCCGCTGTCCGGCCTGGGCACGGCCTTCTTCGGTGCCTCCCTGCTGGTGCAGTGCACCTCGGCCCTCTCCGGGAGCGTGGCGCCCGCGTGGCTGGCGGGCGCGGCCTTCCTTCCCACGCTGCCCCTCTCCGTGCTGCTGGTGGTGGTGCAGATCCGCATGCGGCGCTTCTGCACCCTCTGCATGGCGGTGCACGCGGTGGACGCGGCGGGAGCGGCGGTGTTCCTGCTGGGGCTCGCTCCGCGCGTGGCGCTGCCTCCCGAGGGGCTGGTGCCCGCGGCGCTGCTGCTTCTGCTTCTCTTCGGGCTGTTCCTGTCCTCCACCGTGCCCCACCTCTCCCAAAAGGAGGAGGACGGCTCACGCGAGCGCGACCGGGCACGGCTCGACCGCTCACCCCTCACTTCCCTGGCGCGGCTCACGGGCGAGAAGGCGCTGCCGGTGGAGGCCGACGCGGTGGGCGTGCGCCTGGGAGGCGGGGAGGGCGCACCGCACACGCTGGTGATGCTGGCGAGTCCCGGGTGCAAGCAGTGTGGCCCGCTGCTGGATCAATTGGAGGGTGTGGTGGCCCGTCACGGTGACGTGCTGCGCGTCCACGTGGGCGTGCCTCCGATCGAGCCGGGTAATCCGAGAGAGGTCGCCCTGTGCGAGGCGCTGGCCTGCGTGGGCGTGGCGTTCGGCGGTGGCATGTTCCTCCAGGCGTTCCGCGCGGCGAAGCAGGCGGTCCGCGAGCTGATGAAGGCCCCCGAGCCGCTGGCGGAGCTGGCCACCCTCACCGGCTTGGACAGGGGCGCTCTGGAGGCGGCGCGAGAGACGGCCCGGGCCCAGGTGCGAGCGGCCACCACGCTCAAGGTCGAGCGCACCCCCGGCGTCCCCGCGTTCTTCTTCGATGACCGCAGGTGCGAGGCGCCTCTCTCCCATGTCGAGGCATGGTGCGTACGGCCCGGGCTGCTGTCGGTACTCGCGCCTCCGGAGACGAAGAGCGAGGAAGGGAAGGCACCATGACGGAGAAGACGCAGGCGGGGCCCGTGCTCATCGTGGGCTCGCCCGGGGACATCCACGTGGACGCGGTGGCGCGCCGGTTGGGCGAGGAGGGCGTGGAAGCCTTCGTGCTGGACAGCCTCGCCTTTCCGGAGAAGACGCGGGTGTCGCTGTCGGATGACCTGGACTGCATCACTGTGGATGGCCGTCCCATGGGGCGGCCCGGTGCCGTCTACGTGCGTCAGCTCCACGGCCACCCGCTGGCCATGGACGTGGACGTCGCCGAGGAGATGGAGGACGATTGGCGCACCACCCTGGTGGTCTTCCGTGAGAAGGCCACCCTGCTCAAGGGCCTCATGGGGCGCTGGGAGGCCCTGGGCGTGCCCCTGTACAACGGCCCCTCGTCCGACTGGTGCACCCCCAAGCCCACGCAGCTGGCCCTGCTGAAGGCCGCCGGACTGCCCGTGCCGAGGACACTCTGGACCAATGACGCGGAGGCCGTGCGCCGCTTCGCCGCCGGCCAGCGCGTGGCCTACAAGCCCGTCACCGGGGGAGCCGCCACGAAGGAGCTCCTCGCCGAGGATCTCACCGACGAGCGCCTCGGCGCGCTGGACGCCGCTCCCGTCACCTTCCAGGAGCTGCTGCCCGGCGAGGACATTCGCGTCTACGTGCTGGATGGGGAGATCATCGCCAGCCTGCGCATCATCTCTTCCGCGCTCGACTTCCGGCAGAACGAGGAGCGCGTTGAGCAGGTGGAGCTGCCTCCCGAGGTGGCCCGCCAGTGCGTGAAGGCCGCCGAGGTGCTGGGCCTACGCTGGACGGGGATGGACCTCAAACGCGGCGCGGACGGGGTGCTCAAGTTCCTGGAGCTCAACGCGTCTGCCATGTTCCTCGGCTTCGACGCGCGCGCGGGCTCGGACATCCTGGGCCACCTGACGCGGACCCTGGCCCGGGCGGCGCGGGGCAAGGCGCCCATCCGTCCCTAGTGGAGTGTCCACAGAGTCTTTGGACATAGTCCGAGGGCCAGTGGATGTCCCCTCTCCCTCTGGGAGAGGGCTAGGGTGAGGGTCTTCCCCCTGGAGCGCATGACCCCATGGGAGTTCACAGAGGACGGCGAGGGGGCGGTTGCGTGCCGTGATGCAAGCCGGGGCGAGGAACACGCGGGTGACGACCCTCACCCCCCGCCCTCTCCCAGAGGGAGAGGGAGCATGCGCAACACGACTATGTCCACGAACTTCGTGGACACTCCACTAGCGCTTCACCGCCACAGCACGGCGAGCACCGTGCGCGACGCCAGCCACGCCGCCGCTCCCAGTCCCAGCGTCAGGGTCAGCGTGAGCCACATCATGGTCCGGGCTCGCGGATGGAGGATGGCGCGGATCTCCTCGGTGAGGGCGGGATCCTTCTCGTCGTCGTGTCCGGTTCCCATGGCTTCAGCCCTCCATCTGGTTTTCCACCAGCGCGCGGTAGCGCCCGCCGGGAAGGGCCACCAGCTGCTCGTGGGTGCCCTCCTCCACCACGCGCCCCTTCTCCAGCACGACGATCTTGTCCGCGCGCCGCACCGTGGACAGCCGGTGTGCCACCACCACCAGCGTGCGTCCCTGGGCCTCGCGCCGCAGCGCCTCGGTGATGGCGCGCTCGAGCGTCGCGTCCAGGTGGCTGGTGGCCTCGTCCAGGAAGAGCACCCGGGGATCCCGATAGATGGCGCGTGCCAGCTGCAGCCGCTGCTCCTCGCCTCCGGACAGCTTGATGCCGGCCTCTCCGATGCGCGTGTCGAGCCCCCGGGGAAGGGCGAGCAGGTCGTCCAGGCACGCGGTGCGCGCGGCGTACAGCAGCCGCTCGCGATCCGGGCTCGGGTCCCCCAGCGCGATGTTCTCCGCCAGCGAGCCGTCGAAGATGTCCGTCTTCTGGAACACGAAGCCCACCGAGCGGCGCAGGCTCGCGGGATCGAAGTCCTCCAGGGGCTTGCCGTCGTAGAGGACACGCCCCTCCTGTGGCCGGTACAGGCCGTAGAGCACCTGGGTGAGCGTCGTCTTGCCCGCGCCCGAGCGGCCCACGATGGCCGTCATCTTCCCCGCGGGCACGGTGAAGCTCACGTCATCGAGGATGGGAGGCTCATGTGGCGAGCCGTACCGGAAGCTGACGCCCTCCAGGCGGATCTCCGGCGCGGCCTTCAGCGCGGGCTCCACGGGGGCATCGTCGGTGAGCTCGGGCTCCGTCTCGTAGACGACCCCCACCCGGCGCAGGGACACCAGCACGTCCTGCAACTGCTGGGCGAAGGCGATGAGGTTCTGCAGGGGCGCCAGCACCAGGCCGAGGATGGCGAGCGTGCCTACCATCTGCCCCAACGACAGCTCCCCGGAGATGACCAGGCGTGCCTCGTACACGAGGATGCCCACGTACATGGCCTGGTTGATCAACTGGGCACCGGCCTGGTGTGCCAGATCGAGCCCCCAGAGGCGGCGGGTGGCCACGTGGTCACGCGCCTGGAGCCGCTCCCACTGGGTGCGCGCCTGTCGCTCGGCTCCGCAGGCCTTGAGCGTCTGGATGCCGCCGATCATCTGCATCTCCAGGCGGCTGGAGTCCGCGCTCACCCGGAAGCGCTCCGTGTCCGCCCGCGTGCGCCGCGTCAGCACCAGCGCCGTCCACCCGGCGTACAGCGTCATGCCCGCCAGGAAGATGGCGAAGACGAAGGGGTCATAGAGGAACAGCACCACCCCGTAGCCCACCAGCATGACGGCATCGAGCATCGCCGAGGCCGTCGCGCCCTGGAGGGTGCGACGGATGCGCTGGTGGTCTTCCAGACGCCTGAGCAGGTCTCCCCGGTGGCGCCGCGCGAAGAAGGAGATGGGCAGCGACAGCAGCCGCTTCCAGAACTGCGTCAGCAGCAGCATGGAGTAGCCGCTGGAGAGCAGGAAGAGCGTCGCGCCCCGCACCAGCGTCACCGCCACCTGCGCCAGGATCAGCACCCCGAGCCCCACGCCGATGGCCCCGAGCAGCGAGACGTCCTTGCCCCCCACCGCCTTGTCCACCAGTCCCTGGAACAGCAGCGGCTGGGCGAGCGCCAGTCCCTGAAGGAGCAGCGAGGCAAGGGCGATCTGGACGATGAGCGCGCGGTAGCGCCACAGCCCGCGCAGGAACCGGTCGAGCACCTGGGGGCGGCGCGCGGCTGCCGTCCCGGGGAGTTGGACGGGCTCGAGGAGCACCTTCGTGGGCTCGAGCAGCAGGAGGATGCCGTTCCAGTGCTGGCCGAGCTTCTCGCGCGGCACGCGGAGCAGCCCCACCGCGGGGTCTCCCACCACGGCCTCCTTCGGCGTCACCTCGTAGAGGACGACGAAGTGGTCCTCGTTCCAGTGGGCGATGGCGGGCAGCATCGCGCGGCCCTCCTCGTCCTCGAGCTCTCCGGGCTCCTCCACATGGACGCCCTTCGCCTCGAAGCCGAGCTGCTGGGCGGCGGTGGCGAGGTCCAGCAGCGAGGTGCCGAAGACCTGGACGTGCGTCATCTCCTTGAGCGCCGCCAGCGCGTGCCGGGCGCCATGGTAGGCGGCCACCATCTCCAGACAGGCCGGGCCACAGTCGGCCTCCTCGGACTGGAGCCGGATCGGGTAGCGGCGCAGGACGGTGGCGAGGGGGGAGCGAGGCACGTCTGGTGGGTACCACGAATGAAACGGCGCGCACCTCGGACGGACGGTGCGCGCCAGGGCCCTGCGGGCTGACTACTCGACGACGCAGCAGCCGTCGTTCGCCTCCTCACAGCAGGCCAGGGTGGTGTTGGGGGGCATCATCACGGAGGGCTTGGCCGTCTCACCACGTCCACCCTGGATGCGGGCGAGGTCCTGCACGAACAGCTCCTTGATCTTCTTGGTCTTCTTCTCGTTGGCCATGGTGTCGTTTCCTGGGTTGGTTGGTGTACGAGCCGAATCGGACCCCCCGACCGGCGGGTACACGATACCTCGTTCACTTCCCAACTCTCCACTCAGGAAGCGGTGGGCGTCACCGCCACGAGGCTCACCATGGCGTCGCGGCGGGCGCCGTGTTGGACGAAGTCCTGCACGACTCGCGCGAGCGTGGCTCCGAGCTGACCGATGAGGGGCAGGTGGGCGCCTCCCTCACACGTGGCCTGTCCCACGGTGTCCTCGGCGTCGGGGACGAAGCGCTCGTCCCAGCGCACCAGCCCGAAGGTGCCGTCGGCCGCCAGCGCCCCGTGCACCAGCGGCTTGCCCGCGCTGCGGGCGAAGCCGCTCAACAGCAGGCGGCTCTCCTGGTTGTCGAAGCAGTCGACGAGCAGATCCGCGCTCCCGCACAGCGCCGCCACGTTGTCGCGCGTCACCCGCACGCCGAAGGACTCGGCCTTCACGCCGTGCAGGTTGAGCAGCTGGAGCTTCAGCGCCTCGGCCTTGTTCTTCCCCACCGAGGGCTTCACGAAGGCCTGCGCGAGCAGGTTCTTCGACTCCACGCGGTCGAAGTCGATGAAGACGAGCGTGGCCTCCAGGTTGCGGCACAGCACCGCCGCCGTGGAGCCGATGGCACCCACCCCGCAGAAGATGATGCGCATGGGGTGCCCTCCTCACGCCCCGAAGGGCACCTTGGGCCGCAGGTAGATGCGCTCCTCGCCCCGGGGGCCGCGGAACCGGTCCACCACGTAGTGGTTGAAGGCGTCCTCGCGCAGGTGGGCGATGTGCAGCCCCGGCGCCCCGCCCGAGCGCACCACCTCCACGGCGATGCGCCGCACGTCCACGTCCGACACGTGGCCGTCCAGCTCCAGGGGCAGGTCCGAGGACAGGCCGTTGTAGGTGATGTTCAGCGTCGCCATGTCACGCCTCCTTGCGCACGGGGTCGCGCGCGGGGAGGACGTGCCGGTGGCGGTGTTCCTGACGCTCAGTGGTCGCCGTAGCGCTTCTCGCCGGCCTCCACGCGCACCTTCAGCCGGTTCTGCGGCGGAGGCAGCGGGCACGTCGCATAGGGCGAGAAGGCGCACGGGGGGTTGTAGGCCCGGTTGAAGTCGAGCACCACCTTCCCGTCCTTCGGCGCGTCCGCGTACAGGAAGCGGCCCGCTCCGTATGACTCCGTGCGGTTGGTCGGGTCCGCGAAGATGATGAAGAGCTTGTCCTCGCCGGGCTCCTGCACCGGGTCCAACCGGTACTCCTGGCCGTTCACCGTGAAGACGATCGTCCCCGGCGAGCTCATCTCATCCACCGTTCCGAGCACCGTGGGCACCGACATCTTCCGCGGCGTGGTGGCCGGCTCGAAGCGGCCCTCGACGCGCCAGGCGGCGTTCACGGGCCAGGTGGGGATGCCGTGGAACTGCTTGCGCGCTTGCGCCTCCGTGTCCTTCACCCGGATGCCGATGTGCTCGCCCCGGCGGATGGCGAAGAAGCGCAGCGTGCCCAGGGAGAGCACGTCCGGCTGCTGGCCATTGGCATCGGTGCGCAGCTCGCCTCCGGTGAAGGGCTGGCCGGACCGGGTGAGGGGAATGCCCGGCTGGACGGCCAACGTCACCTTGCCGCCCTTGAGCGTGAGGGTGCCGATGCGCTCCGGCGTCCCCGCGGGGAAGACCAGGTCGTTCTCCGCGGCCGAGCCGAAGCGGTTGTCTCCCTCCTTGAGCCAGTGCAGCCCCACCAGGGTGAGCCAGCCGTCCTCGGACGTGAGGTTCGCGACCCGCTTCTGGTGCCAGGCACGGGTCTCCGCCTCGAGGTCGAACGGTTTCGTCTCGGCGGGTTTCGTTTCGGCGGGCTTCGTCATGGAGGACTTTCCAGGGGGGCGGGCGGCGAGCGCGGGAGCCGCGAACGCAAGCGTGCAGAAGGGAAGCAGACGAGCAATTCGCATGGGGCGGACCATGGCAAGCCCCTCCGGTTCCGTCCACCGCTCCTTGAGCGGGCATCCGGGTAGGGCGCCGTGCTACCCACCCCTGGTGGCGGGGAGGCGAGACGTTCGCCCCCTCCTTCCGGTAAGGGTGGGGGTGATGCGGAACGCAGGCGCAGTGGCGATGAGCGCATGGAAGCGGGGGCGGGAGTACGTGGCCGCGGTGCTGGCCGGAGCCTTCGGCGTGTTCTGGTTCATCCAGGGCCATGGGGATCGTGCGCTCAATCCCCGCGAGGTGGATTGGTTGATGGTGGGTGACTGGTCCACGCACCTGGTGGGCTGGCTCTTCTTCCGCAACGAGCCGCTGCTCCAGTTCCCCCTCGGCGCCGTGCCCGGCCTGGCCCACCCGCTCGGGACGACGGTGGGCTTCACGGACTCCACTCCCCTGGTGGCCCTGCTCCTGCGGCCCTTCGCCGCGGTGCTGCCGTTTCCCTTCCAGTACGTGGGGCCCTGGCTCGCGCTGTGCTTCTTCCTCCAGGGCTTCGTGGGCACCCGGTTGACGGCGCTGTTCACTTCCCACCGGGTCGCGCAACTGCTGGGAGGGATGCTCTTCGCGCTCGCGCCCGTGCTGATGTGGCGCCTGGGCCACGAGAGCCTCTGCGCGCATTGGCTCGTCCTCGGGCTGCTCTGGGTGAACCTGCGCGACTGGCCGGACGCGCCAGCGGCGCGGCGCGCCGTGGCGGTGACCTTCCTCCTGGTGGGCTTGAGCGCCACCATCCACCCCTACCTGTCGGCCATGGCGCTGGCGCTCGGCGCGGCGGCGTTGCTGCGGCTGCGCCTGGTGGACCGGGTGCTCTCCTGGCGAGGGCTGGGGCTCGGCCTGGGGGGGCTCGTCGTGCTCCTGTCAGGCCTCTTCTGGGTGCTCGGCTACCTGGGCACGAGCACTCCGGCCGGCATCGAGGGCTTTGGCGACGTCTCGTCCGACCTGCTCACGCTCATCAACCCCATGGACTGGTCCCGGCTGCTGCCCACCCTGGGCACGGCGCGTGGCCAGTACGAGGGGTTCGGTTACCTGGGCGCGGGGGTCCTGCTCCTGCTGGTGCTGGGAGGCGGCTCCGCGCTCGTGCTCCGGTTGATGCGGCGCTCGGAGGGGACTGCCCTCTCGTGGAAGCGCGCGGTGCCCCTGGCGGTGTGCTGCCTGCTGCTGGGCGTGTATGCGCTCTCCGCGCGCGTCACGCTCGCCGGACGGCCGGTGTTGGACTTGAGCGGGCTCTACCAGCCGGTGATGCGCCTCGTGGAGCCGTTCCGCTCCTCGGGGCGCTTCATCTGGCCGCTGCATTACGCGCTGCTGACGGGGGGCCTCGCGCTCGTGCTGGGCGCGTGGCGCCGCCGGCCCTGGGTGGGCATCGGTCTGCTCGCTCTCGCGGTGGGCGTGCAGGTGTTCGATCTCGGCCGCGCCGTGGCCCAGGAGCGTTTCCAGAGCCAGGCCTGGAACAGCTTGAACCCCGCCGCGTGGAAGCGGATGAAGGGCGACTACCGGCACCTCGTGCTGTTCCCGCCGCAGCTGCACGACGGGAATGGCCGGGGCTGTCCGTACCCCGGGCCCGGAGCGCCCTTCAGCCCCATGTTCGCGTACCAGGCGGCGGCGCTGGGAATGACCTTCAACAGCGCGTACCTGGCGCGTGTGGATCCGGCGCTGGCGCGGGCCTACTGCACCGCGCTCCAGCAGGAGGCCGGGCGCGGCGAGTTCCAACCCGACACCGTCTACGTGGTGCACCCCTCGTACCTGACGCCCTTCCTGCGCCATCCGGAGGCGGTGGTGTGCGGCGAGCTCGATGGCCACGCGGTGTGCGTCTCCTCCCAGAAGGAGAGCGTGTTCCGCCGGTTGCTCGAGGCGCGGCGCATCCAGGCCCCTCCGCTCGCCAGCCCGTGAGGAGGGGGGAGGGCGTCTAGCGGCGTCCGGTGGCCCGCTTCACGGTGCGCTTGGCGGCGGCGACGGTACGCCGGGCGGCGGTCTTCGCCGTGGGGCGCTTGGCGGCGGGGCTCTTGCCGGCGGCACGCTTGGCGAGGGTCTTCTGGGCCGGTCCCGCCTTCTTGGTGGGGCCCCTCTTCTGCGAGGCCGAGGGCTTGCGGCCGCCGACCTTGGGCTCGGTCTTCCAGCCCGCCTTCTCACGGAAGCTGCTGGCCTCGCCCGCGCGCGTGTTCTTGCGGGCCGCCGCGGCCCGCTTGGTGCTGGTGGGCGCCGGAGCCTTCTTCTCCGGCTTGCGCCTGGCGACGGTGCGGCCCTTCCTGGCCGGCCCGGGGGGTCCCGACTTGCCCATCTTGCGCCGGCCACCGGGCTGGCCCGTGGGAGTCACCGAGGCGGGGGCCTGGTCGGGCGGGTTGGCGGTGGGGGCTATCATCTCGGCCGTGTTCTGCTGTTCGGCCTCCTGGGGCGGGCGCGATTCGATCGACATGCGGTGCTCCTCCTTGAGGTGAGCGGGTGCAAGCCTAGTCACTGCGGGTCCGCACCCAAGCGTCGTCCTGGATGGAGTGAACTCCACCCGACGAATGCGTAAGCATCGCGAGCGTCAGAGGAACCGGCGCACCACGAAGGAGATCAGGCTCAACAGCACGGAGAGCAGCAGCATCGAGACCAGCGGGAAGTAGACGCGGGTGTGTTCGCCCTCCCAGCGCACGTCACCCGGCAGCCGGCCGAACCAGGACAGCGCGCCCGAGTACACCAGCAGCCCGATGACGACGAGGCCGAGCCCCGCCAGCACCAGCATCAACCCCGTCGATTTCATCGTGTCCTCCCGAGGACTCGCCTCTGGTGGCCGGTGGTCTGTCCACGCCCGCCCTCCCTGGCAATGGGGGTGCTTCCTCGTCCGCCCCTCCCCGGAGGTGTCTCTTCGCCTGGGGGTGGGGCATCCAGGAGTCCGGCGGGGCGGGTTGTCCGCCGATCGTCTCGCCCCAAGGTTTCGAAGACGAGGAGGAATTCCATGGAGACTCGCGTACACGAGCTGCACCCGACATTGATCCACGCGCCGCTGGCGCTGCTGCCGTCCACGGTCGTCGTCGACCTGGCGGCGGCGCTCACCGGCGATCGGAGGCTGGACAAGGCCGCCCGGACGCTGTGGTGGACCACGGCGGCGAGTGGATTGCTGGCGGGCGTGGCCGGGATGGCCGCCTCGCAGGAGGTGAAGGTCGAGGAGCGGCACACCCGGGACATGATGTTCCTCCATGGGCTCGGCAACGTGACCATCGTGCTGGGGGCGTTCGGGGTCGCCGTGTGGCGCGCGAGCCACCGGGCCTCGCTGCTCTCCAACATCCTGGGCCTGGGCGCGTTCGCCTTCGCCTCCTACACCGGCTGGCTGGGCGGCGAGATGGTGTACTCGCACGGCGTGGGGGTGAAGGACCTGACCATGAAGGGCGAGGAGCTCGACCAGCGCAGCCCGCGATTGATTTCGCGCCAGGCCCCCGCGCGGATCCTGCGCGACGCGGTGAAGGGCCTCGGTTGGCTGCTGGGCCGCGCCCGCATGGTCTTCGCGGGCCGCGAGCAGTTGGACCCCAGCGCGTTCGGCGTGAAGTCCATCGAACAGAAGTTCGAGCAACAGCCGTTGGCCGGGCAGGGAGACACCCGACCCGAGCTCCGTCCGGTGTAGCACGACGTTTCGTCGAAGCCCGCTCAGCGGCCGTCCTGCTCCAGGGCGTGCCGCAGGGCGAGGACCATCCGCCGGACGGCATAGCCCTCGAAGTCCTCCACTGGATCCAGGCTCGAGGGGAAGACCTCGAGCAGGCTGTCCAGGTAGCGAAGGGCTGGGGGGTTCGCGCCAGGCGCATCCCCGGGACCCTGCTTCGAGGCCAGTGTCTCCTCCAACAGGAAGGCCCCCGCCACGAGACTTTGCCAGCGATCCGTACGTCCACTGTCCTCGGGATGATCCGCGCTCACGGACTCCACTCTAGTCCATGCGCCTCGAAGAGCTCTGCGGTGAACTGTCCCATGTCGACTTCTGGTGAGCGCGCGCGGTGCCCCCTTCTGGGCCCCGTGGAGTCCCGATATGGCTGCCCGGAGGGCGGACAGGCAATCGCTCAGGGTTCGAACGGAGCCGCATGGTGGGCACGTACCTTGTCCGGGGCGAGTGCGCGCGCTGACCGGATGCCCGATGGCTGCGGCTGGGGGGCGGCGATAGACTTACGAGTGATGGACACGAGAGACGCCATGCTGCGCCGCATCGCCCTGGCACCACCCGAGGCGAGAACCCAGGCGCAGTTCCTCACTTCCGCCCTGTCCTATGTCGAGGAGCGACTGGGACCCGGGGCCGTCGAGGAGGTCCGGGCCGTGGCTCCATCGTTGGAGGGAGGCGCGGCCTTCAACCTTCCCGTCGCCGAGCAGCTGCGCGTCATGGATGCGGCGGTGGGGGCCGTCGAGCGTCAACTCGGCATCTCCTATGCGGTGGCGATGGAGGAGTTGGGCGTGTTCTCCGGGCGCAGGTTCGTCGCGTCCGCGCTCGGCCGGGCCATGTGGAAGTTCCCGGGCGGGGACATGCAGCAGATCCTGGCGGCGACGACGGCCTCGGCCAGGGCCGCGACCAGCCATGGCGAGCGTGCGTACGAGAAGCTGGGTGCCAACTCCGCCCGGCTCCTCTTCAAGAAGGAAGTGACGGGGCCGGCGTGGATCCGCGGCATGTACCGGGAATTGATCCGCTCGGTGGCCGGATTCGAGCCGACCGCCATCCTGACGGACTACCGGGACCCTGGAGCGGACTTCAACCTGGTCTACACCTGGTAGCAAGCGTCAACCCGGCTCCTGTCGGACCCATCGGGTATCCCATCGGGCTGGCTACCCATCGGGGTAACCACCCGGGAGGATCCCATGAAGCCAGTCTGGACGGCGGTGCTGCTGGTTCTCCTCTCCGGGTGTGGTACCTCTTCCCGGGTCGTTCGGCTGGACACGGGCGGAACTGACACCCTCGTCTTCATTCCACGCACCGGCGCCGGGCCGGTGAGCTTGAACGGTGACGAGCTCAAGGCCGCCGTGGCGAAACAGGCCCGGGAGATTCGGCCTCCTGCCCGGCCCCAGGATGCCGCCCGGCGGTTGTTCGAGGTGGATGCTCGCAGCGGTTCGTATCTGTACGGCACACGCGGTCGCGTCATCACTCCGCTTGGGCCAGGCGAACACCTGGAGGGTGAGTCGCCAGCGGCGGAGGTGGAGTTGACGCGCGCCTACCTGCGCTGGTGCGCGCGTACCGGTAGACCAGGAGACTGTCTGCGCCTTCTGGCGGAAAGCCCCACCATTACAGGGGATGGCCGTTTCGCCCTGGCCATGGCCCTGGCTCAGGGCGCCGTGCTGGACGAGATGCTGGAAGCGTTCAAGGACATGGCCGACCCCCATGCCATGGTGGCGGCGGTGTTCTGGACGTGGACCACGTACATGGTCCTCCTCGCGCTGCCGGAGCCATTTTCCAAGGGGCTCGCCGCGGTGATGACGGCGACCCTCATCGCCTACGTGGGCGTCGATACCTTCTGGGGCCTGCTCGTGGGCTTCAAGCGGCTCATGGAGGAGGCGGACCGGGCCCTCTCGTTCACGGAGCTGCGCGAAGCAGGGGAGCGCTACGGCAAGGTGATGGGCCGAAACGCGGCGCGTGCTTTCGCCTTGCTGGCCACGGTGGCCATCGGCAACACGGCGGCGGGGCTGTCGGCGAAGGTTCCGCAACTACCCGGTGTGGCGCGGGCGGCGGCCCAGGCGGAAGCGCAAGTGGGTATCCGTCTGGTGGCCGTGGGGGAGGTGGAGACGGTCGCCGTGAGCGCCGAGTCCGTCACCCTCGTGCTCGCTCCCAATGCGGTCGCCATGTCGGCTGGTGGAGACCCGGCGAATGGAGGGGAGCTCCAGTGGGACAATTGGAAGAGTCAACGTACGTTCGGACACACCTTCTCGCGGCATGGCCATGGTTTGAAGAACACGAACAATCTTCGCGGACGTGCGGCCGGTACCGGAACGCCTCAAGGGCAGTGGATCGATAATGAGGCTGCTGCCCGTTACCTCAAGGACGTTCGCTCGGGTCTTGAAGGTCCCGCGGTCATCCCGATTCCCGAGGGAATGGGACAGGTCATCATGCCTGATGGGAGTATTCTTCCTGTTCGCCACGCTCTTGTCGTGCCCACGGTGAGAGGAGGCATCGAAACCGCTTATCCGGTGCCTGGTCCAAGGTGAGAGTGCATGTTCGAATTGACCCTCCAGCTTCATCCCAGTGCACTTGCGACGGCCCAGCCCGGACAAACGGGCGATGAGTACGAGCTGGAAACCGCTGAGGCACAGCTCATGGCGGCCTGCGAGCTCATCGCGGACGCCAATGTGGCTGACTTCCGGCTTGCCTGTTGTGGGGAACATCCATGGCCAGTCGATGTGCGCACGGATTTCTCCGTGTTCCTCGAGCAGCTCCAAGGGCTGCTTCAAGCGCTCCTCGATGGGTCCCCCTCTTTCCAGCTGCGGATGTACGAGCAGGGGATTGAAACCGTTCTGGCATTCACACGCGCGGAGAGCATGCTTCGAGTGCGTTGCGAGCCGCTCATCGCTGGAGGCGAAAATCGCTTTGGAGGGCGCGACGAGATGCTCGGTGTGAAGGAGTTGGTACTCGCCTTGGATGGCGCGCTTGCCGCCTTTTTCAAATGCTGCGAGCGGGTATGTCCACAACTCCTCACGCTCAGAGCGCTGAAGGACTGGCGGAAGCTTGTCGAGCATCAGGTAGTGCAATTGCTGAGTGTGATGCCTCGGCCGTGATGCCAGTACGGCCCTGGCATGTGGCCACGAGTCTGGGTCAATGCGCCATCCCGGACTCCGCCCGCAGGCGCGAGGCCCATTCGGGCTCCTCGGTGATGCGCACGTCCTCGCCTCCCTCGCGTACGACCATCCCCGTGGGCGCCACCACCGAGAAACGCACGGGACGGCCGAGTGCCTCGGTGAGTGCCGCCATCGTCGTCTCGTCCTCGGCGCTGAATCCCAAGGGTCCCACCGGATGGCTGTGAGCGATCTCCTCCAACTCGTCGCGCAGCCGCCAGATGGCCTCCCAACGCGCGCGGGAGTCCGGCATCCAGATGGGACTGTCCGACGCATCGCTCCACAGCACCGTCCCGTTACGGCCGATGAGCAGGCAGACCTCTCGCTGTCTCATGGGTAGACCCTCACCCCCGCCCCTCTCCCAGGGGGAGAGGGGAGTCTCATGCGTGCCGGGTGATGACCAGCACGTCGTCCTGGATGGCCTCGCGGATGACCGAGGGCAGGCTCTCCAGTGTCACCTGACGATCCGATCCCGCGAGGCAGATTCCCGCATCCACCACCTGCAGCGTCTCCGTCTCCACGATGCTGATGAAGCGCTCGTCCATGAAGCCGAACGTCACCTCGAGCCGCTCGTTGCCCAGCCGCCGCGTGGCCAGCAGCCGCGCTCCCGCTGATTCCAGTGCCCGCTCCACCCGCGACACTCCCTGGGTCTGCCGCTCCGGGTGACGAGGTTGGCCGCGCAGCCGCGTCTCCATCTCCCGCACGTGGGCCTCTCGCCCGGCGGCCAGCCTCCGCAAGCAGGCTTCGGCCGCGGGCCGGCCTTGCTCGGCCACGGACAGAACCTGGCCACGTACCTCGGCGGGAGCGAAGCGGATGCCGAGCGCGCCCGAGACGCCCTCCAACACCGCGTAGCCGAATGCCGCCCGCAGCGAGGCCGGCACGGCCTTCACCTCCGCGAGCGTCCGGCCTTCCTCCACCATGAGCCGCGCGGTGCCCTCGGCCTCGCCCTCGAACTCGAGCCCCTCGAAGACGAGCGTCCCGTCATGCCAGCGCCGGGCCCGCATGGGCGAGAAGCGCGGTGGCTCCTCCTCGGGGAGCAACTGCACCCTCTCGGCCACCGCGCCCTCGCGCACCAGCCGCGAGCCCCACAGGTGGCCACGGACGAGCGGGAGCCCGTCGAGTCCCTGAGGCTCGGCCGGCTCCCGCGCGGTGGCGGTGCGCCCCTGCACGTCGAAGCGCCACCAGCCCGGAGCGGGCGGCGTGGACACGCGGAGGCGCCGCGAGGCCGCGTCGACGGTGGCACCGCCGAAGTAGGGCAGTACCTCCGACTCCACCTTCCCGAGGAACTTCCGGTAGTCCACGACACCCACTCCTCTCTCACGCCACCTTCAACAGCGGCGTGCGCATCACCCGCTCGACCCAGCCGGACTGGGTGGCCCCGGCCGCCTTCGGCGCGTCCAACAGCGCCTTGAGCACCCGGGGGACCTGGTACGGGTCATCGAACTGGTCCACCGACACCTCACTGAACGGCACCTGGAGCTGTCCCGCGCACGTGCGCACGGTGCTGCCCCGGTTGGCGTTGCTGGCCACGCTCACCAGCATCGCCAGCGCGGCCACGCTGTAGCCGCACTCGCGGAAGGCCCGGGCGAGCTGATCACCCGACTCACCGGCCTCGTCACCCACGACGATGACGATGAGCTTCGCCTCCTCCGGTACCCGCACTCCCGCCCGGTGCAGCGCCTGCACACCGGCCGCGTGCGCGGTACCCCCCGCCGCCTTGATGCCCTTCAGCATGTGCTGCACCGCCGTCCGGCTGGCCGCCTTGGGCGTGAGCACCGTGCCCATCGTGTCGAACGTCGCGATGTGCAGCTTCTCCAGCGGGAAGCCCGCGAGGATGCGCGACAGCGCCTCCTTGGACTGCTCGATGGCACCCTCCATGGAGCCGGACTTGTCGATGAGGAACATCACCCGCACGTCCGTCTCCGCCACCGCCTCCGCCACCGCCGCCTTCGCCGCGTTGTCGCTCGCCTCCTCCAGCTTCGCCTTCAGCTCCTGGCTGCGGACGTTCTTCACGATGTGGAGCGCCCGCTGGTCGGTCGCCGCCCGCACCGCCTTCTCCCAGCGCGCGCGGATGGTGGAGTCCGACAGCAACCCCAACTCCTCGAGCGTGGGCGTCAGCATGCGCAAGTCCCTGTCCGACAACGAGGGCAGGAGCGCCGCCATGATGGCCGGCGTCAGGCCCACGTCCTTCGGCAGCCGGCCCACCACCTCCTTGTAGGAGAGGCGATCCAGCTCGATCCGCTCGCAGATCTCCGCCTCCGAGAGCCCGTCGAAGCGCTCCCGCTTGAGGAGGGTGAGTCCCTCCAGGCCCACCGTGCGGTGGCCCGCGTCCGCCTGCTTCTGCTTCCAGCCGAGCACCTCGAAGAAGGCCTGCGTCACCGGCTTGTAGCCGGCCTTGCGGGCGATCCTCTTCAGCGTCTCCTTGTAGCCGGCCTTCACCAGGCCCTGGAGCATGGGCAGGTTCTGCTCACGCACGCGCAGCCAGCGGGTCGCCACGCTCTTCCACCGGCCGAGGGGCGGCTTGCGGGACGCGGGGTCGCCGAAGCCGGCCTCGCGGTTGAGGCGGGCGATCTCCGGAGTCTCGAGCAGCTCGGCCACCCGCAGCACCGCCTTGGGCGTGAGCATGCGCGTGGACTTGCGCTCGTAGTGGAGGACCATGGCCTCGCCAATGGCGCGGAAGTCGTCGTCGTGGAACGCGATGGTGCCGTCGTCGTCGCGGACGGGCTGCCCGGAGTGGCTCTGCACGAGCATCAGCGCGCACGTGGCCACCTTGAGATCACGCCAGTCCGTCTGCGTGAGCGCGTAGGACGCGAAGTGCGCCATCAGGTCCGTGTTGAGCTGGTAGATGTGGAGCAGCTGGCGGTAGAGCTTCACCGCCGCGGGCACGAAGAGGCCGGGCTCGACCGGGGTGCCGCGGCGGACGAGGTCCGCGCTGGCGCCCTGGGCCGGGTACCAGACGCCGTTCACGTCCAGGCCCGGGCGGTTGTGCCACAGGTGCGCGGAGCCTCCGAGCACCAGGTCCAGGAGCTTCTCCGCCGGGCCGCGCTGGGCCTCGGGGAGCGTGGGGGTGGTCGGGTTGTTGTGGGTCATGTGCCCCTCCGGAAGTTCTGCCCGGAGGGACGCGGCGGCCCGCTCTTCCTGACGGACCGCCTCAATTCGGAGCCGTGCCGGCTCCTCCCCCACGGCAATGGCGCGGCAGCTGGATGTGGAAGGTCGCGCCACCGCCCGGGGTGTCCTCGACGCGGATGGCCCCCTGGTGGGCCTCCACCACCTGCCGGGTCACCCAGAGGCCCAGCCCCAGGCCGCCGAAGTTCTTCACGGAGACGGCCCGCTCGAAGCGCTCGAAGATGCGCGCCCGGTCGGCTGGGGGGATTCCGATGCCATGGTCCACGACGCTCAGCACCGCTGCACCGCTGCCGTCCGACCGCAAGGAGACCTCCACGGGCCGTCCCTGGCCGAACTTCAAGGCATTGGACAGCAGGTGGTGGACCACCTGCTCCATGCGGTCGCGGTCGAAGCACCCCGTCAGGGGCGACTCGAGGTGCACGTTCAGCGGTGTCCCCTGGCGCTGGGCCTCCTCCTCGCTGGCCGCCACCACCTCGCCGACGAGTGTCGCCAGGTCCACCCGTTCGGGCTCCAGTTGCAGGCGGCCCGTCGTGAGTTGCGACACGTCCAGCAGCGTCTCGATGAGCCTCGCCAGCCGCCGGACGGAGCGGCGTGCCACGTCCAGCCGCTCGCCGACGCTGGGGTGGGAGACATGTCTCAACCCCCGCTCGATGGCGTTGAGGTTGAGCTGGAACGAGGTGAGCGGGGTCTTCAGCTCGTGGGAGGCGACGGAGAGGAAGTCATCGCGTGCGCGCACCGCCTCCATGAGGCTCTCCACCTGGGCCCGCTCCCGGGCCACCTCCTGGCGCATGCGCACCAGTTCGAAGCGCGTCCTCACCCGGGCCAGCAACTCGCGGGCAGAGAAGGGCTTGACGAGATAGTCATCCGCTCCAGAAGCGAGCCCCTCGAGGGTGGCCTCCTCGCCCGCGCGGGCGGACAACAGGAGGATGGGCAGATCCTTCGTATGCGGGGCGGCCCGGAGCGCGCGCAGCAGCCCCACGCCGTCCAGCCTCGGCATCATCACGTCCGAGAGGACGAGGTCCGGAGGGTGGGCCAGCGCGGACTCCAGGGCCGCCTGCCCGTCGGCCACCGCCTCCACCTCGAATTCGGAGGACAGCACCCGGCGGATGTAGTCCCGCATGTCCGCGTTGTCGTCGGCGAGCAGCACGCGGCCGCGGGGGGTGCTCCCCGTCTTGGCGGAAGTGTCCGGACGCGGTGCGTGCGGCCCGGGAGCCTCCTCGCCGGACCACCGCGAGGCCTCCTGGATGTAGGGGGCCGGGCCGGTCGTGGTGGCCTCCAGGGTCCGAGGAGCGCGGATGCGCTCGGGAGGCAGGTGCGCGGCGTCGAAGGGGAGCTCGACGGTGAACGTCGTCCCCTGGCCCTCGGTGCTGTCCACGCGCACGGTGCCCCCGTGCAGCTCCACCAGCTCCCGCACCAACGCCAGCCCGATGCCCGTGCCCTCATGCGTCCGGGAGCGGGTGTCCCTCACCCGGTGGAAGCGCTCGAAGATGCGCGGCAGCTCCGCGGCGGCGATGCCCGTTCCGGTGTCCTTCACTTCGAGGACGGCCCGCCCGTTCCGCTCCCGGGTGCGGACGGAGATCTCCCCCTCGAAGGTGAACTTGAAGGCGTTGGAGACGAGGTTGAGGACGATCTTCTCCCACGAGTCCCGATCCAGGTAGACGGGCCGCGACAGGGGCGGGCAGTCCACGGTGAGCTTCAATCCCGCTCGTTCCACCGTCGAGCGGAAGCTGCTCGCGAGATCCGCCGTCAGCGCGGAGAGCTCCTGGGGCGCGTAGCTGGCTTCGATCCGCCCGGCCTCCAGGCGGGAGAAGTCGAGCAGCGTGTTGACGAGCCGCAACAACCGCCCCGCGTTGCGGTGGAGCACCTCGAGCTCGGACCGGGCCGCCTCCGGCAGTGCTCCCGCGCTCCCCGCGAGCAGATGCTCCACGGGTCCCAGCATCAGCGTCAGCGGCGTGCGGAACTCGTGGCTGATGTTGCTGAAGAAGGTCGTCTTGGCGCGATCGAGCTCCGCCAGGGCCTCGGCGCGCTGGCGCTCCTCCTCGTAGGCCCGGGCGTTGCGCAGTGCCACCGATACCTGGCTCGCCAGCAGCTCGCAGAAGGAGCGGTACCCCTCGTCGAGCGCGCGGTTGGGGCTCAGCCCCACCACCAGCACTCCGAGCGGGGCCGTCTGCCCGGAGGAGGCAATGGGCATCACCAGCGCCGAGCGGACCGGGTCCTTCCACGGGCCTCCCGTCAGCGTGACACGGCGCTCGACATCCTCCAGCAGGATCGTCTCGCCAGCCGCCGCGCTCTTCAGGCTCCAGATGCGGTCGCCCTCCTTCTCCACATCCACCGAGGCCGGGCTCGAGGGGTCGTCCTCTCCCAATCCGATGGCGCCCTGGCGTGTGAACGTCCTGCCGTCCGGGCCGCGGAGGTAGATGTGAGCGAAGGGCACGTCCAGGGGGTGTCCGGAGATGGCGGCGGCGACATCGCGGCAGGTCTTCTCGACGCTCCGGGTCTCCGACGCCCGGGAGGCCAGGTCCCGCAGCAGCCGCGTCCGCCGCTCGGCCAACACCTGCTGGGTCACCTCGCTGCAGACGGCGAGCATGCCGACGATCCGCCCCTCGTCGTCCTCGGCGGGGGCATGGGAGACGCTGAAGTAGGCCTCCTCCCGGTATCCGGAGCGCTCCATGAGGAGCATCAGGGCGGGCGTCCAGTTCGCCACCCCGGTGGTCATCACCTGATGGATCATCGGGCCGAGCGTGTCCCACGACGCGGCGAGGGTGATCCGGATGTCCAGGCCGAGCGCCGCCGGGTGTCCGTCGCCGATCAGCTTCGAGTAGGCATCGTTGTAGAACTGGGTGAAGGACGGACCCCAGGTGAGCACCATGGGGTAGCTCGACGAGAGCAGTGTCCGGACGAGCGCCTTGAGGCTCTGGGGCCAGGTCTCCACCGGTCCAACGGGGGTGGAGGCCCAGTCGTGCTCGCGGGTGCGCGCGTGCATCTCACTGAGACCGATGAACATTTGTCGCGATGTCGGTGTCCGAGTTGAGGTTCTATCGGGCCTGTTTCCGATGAGTCCCATACCAGGGGGATGGACGGGGACCGACACGACCTTCTTCACTCTCCACCAGAGCCTCCAACCGGTGCTCGAAGTTGAACATTCGGCCAGCGAGGGGCTGGCTGGACGCAAGCTGAGAGGGCAGGGGGGGCTCCACTCTGCTCTAAGGAGGCGGCGGCCCGGCCGGACGGGTGGCATGTGGCTCTCGTGTGGAGGACGAGTTGATGAGGACGGATGCAGCCGGGCCCGGTCAGGCGGTGGATCTGACCAACTGTGACAAGGAGCCCATCCACATTCCGGGAGGCATCCAACCTCATGGGGTGCTGCTGGTCCTTCAGGAGCCCACGCTGACGATCCGCCAGGTCAGCGAGAATGCCCAGGTGCTGCTCGGCGTCCCGGCCCAGGCCCTGCTGGGGACCGCGCTCGAGGCACTCCTGCCGACGTCCCAGGCCGACAGCGTCCGCGCGAGCCTCCTCTCGGAGCGGCTCGCGGACAACAACCCGCTCAAGCTCTCCCTCCAGGCCCATGGCCAGGAGCGCTTCTTCAATGGCATCGCGCACCGGCACAAGGGCCGGCTCATCCTCGAGCTCGAGCCCGCGACCGAACAGGAGGCGCTGCCCTTCTTCGGCTTCTACCACCAGGCGCGCGGCTCCATGTCACGCCTGCGTGACGCCAGGGACCTGCGCGCCCTGTGCGAGGAGGCCGTGCGGGAGGTGCGCCGGCTCACCGGCTTCGACCGCGTCATCATCTATCGCTTCGACGCGGACTGGAACGGCCAGGTGCTCGCCGAGGACCGGGTGGAGAAAGCCGATCCGTACCTGGGCCTGCACTTCCCCGCCTCGGACATCCCCCGCCAGGCGCGCGAGCTCTACACCCTCAACTGGCTGCGCATCATCCCGACCGTCGACTACGTCCCCGCGCGCATGCTCGGGCTGCCAGAGGAGGCGGCGCTCGGACCGCTCGACATGTCCTTCTGCGTGCTGCGCAGCGTGTCGCCCATCCACCTCGAGTACCTGCACAACATGGGGGCGTTCGCCTCGATGAGCATCTCGCTCCTCGAGCAGGGGCGCCTCTGGGGCCTCATCTCCTGCACGCACGTGTCCGGCCCCAAGTACGTCCCCTACGAGGTGCGCACGGCGTGTGAGTTCGTCGGCGAGTTCATGTCCTCGTTCCTCTCCACCAAGGAGGGCCAGGAGGACTACGACCAGCGCCTGCGGACCAGGTCCGTCCAGGCCCGGCTGCTGGAGCGCATGACGCGCAACCTCGACTTCGCCGAGGGGCTCTGCCATCCACCTCCGGAGCTGCTCGAGCTCACGGGCGCCAGTGGCGCGGCCGTCTACTTCAACGGCAAGACGACCATCGTCGGCGCCGCTCCCTCGGACGAGCAGCTCCAGAGCCTCATCCGCTGGCTGGGCGAGCGGCCGGAGCAACGGGAGGTGTTCACCACCACGTTTCTCTCGCGGGACTACCCCGAGGCGGAGGGCTTCAAGGACGTCGCGGCCGGCCTCATCGCCGCTCCCATGTCCCGGGGCCGGCACAACTACGTCCTGTGGTTCCGCCCCGAGGTGGTGCAGACGGTGGAGTGGGGCGGCAACCCGAACAAGCCGGTGGACCTGCGTGACGACCAGCTCCGGCTCCACCCGCGCAAGTCCTTCGCCCTCTGGCAGGAGACGGTGCGCGGCAAGTCCCTGCCCTGGAAGGACTACGAGGTGGAGGCGGCGGAGGAGCTGCGCAGGAACATCATCGACATCGTCCTGCAGCGCAGCGAGGAGCTGCTCAAGCTCAACACGGAGCTGGAGCGCAGCAACGTGGAGCTGGACTCCTTCGCCTATGCCGCCGGACATGATCTCAAGGAGCCGCTCCGGGGCATCCACAACTACACCAGCCTGGTCCTGCGGGAGGAGGGCGGTGGCCTCAACCCCACCAACCAGAAGCGCATGGACACGGTGGTGCGGCTCACGCAGCGCATGGAGAGCCTCATCAACTCGCTCCTGCATTACTCGCAGGTGGGCCGCACCGAGCTCTCCCTCCGGGAGACGGATCTCAACGAGGTCCTCTCATCGGTGCTGGAGTTGATGAAGCCGCGCATCGACGAGGCCCAGGTGGAGGTCCGCGTCCCCAGCCCCCTGCCGCCCGCGCGGTGCGATCGGGTGCGGATGGCCGAGGTCTTCACCAACCTCCTCACCAACGCCATCAAGTACAACGACAAGGAGAAGCGGTGGGTGGAGATCGGCTCCGCGAGCACGCCCGACGGGGCCACCGCCTACTACGTGCGTGACAACGGAATCGGCATCAAGCCCGAGTACCACGACACCGTCTTCCGCATCTTCAAGCGGCTGCACGGACGCGACAAGTTCGGCGGTGGCACCGGCACGGGGCTGACGATCGTCAAGCGCCTCATCGAGCGGCACAACGGCCGCATCTGGCTGGAGTCCCAACCGGGCGTGGGCACCACCTTCTTCTTCACCCTCGGCGGTGAGCAGACGGAGCCCGTCGCCACGGAGGATGGGACGTGAAACGCGCTTCGCCCATCCTCGTGGTGGAGGACAACGACGAGGACTTCGACATGCTCCAGATGACCTTCCAGCGCGAGTCCATCCCCAACCCCCTCTATCGCTGCACGGAGGGCGAGGAGGCGCTCGAGTTCCTCCACCAGACTGGCCGCTACGCGGATCCGGAGAAGGCGCCCTGGCCGGGTCTCATCCTCCTGGATCTGAACCTCGCTGGCCTGGACGGCAGGCAGGTGCTCGAGCATGTCAAGAATGACCCACGCCTCAAGAGCATCCCCGTCTTAGTGTTCTCCACCTCGGGCAACCCAAAGGACGTGCAGAGCGCATATGCGCACGGCGCGAGTGGTTACCTCCTCAAGCCGGTGGATCTGCCGAGGTTCGAGAGAATGATTCGACTCTTCAAGGACTTCTGGCTGGACCACATCGTCCTCCCTGAAGGGGAGGGCACCCGGAGATGAGTGCTCGCGTCGTGACGTTGCTCCTCCTGGAGGACAGTCCAGAGGATCGGCACGTGTTCCGGACGTACCTGGAGCAGACCGGGGAGTACACCTTCCGCTTCCTGGAAGAAGAGGACGTGGACAAGGCCTTCGAGCTCTGCGCGCGCGAGTCGGTGGATTGCGTCCTCCTCGACTACGAGCTGCCAGGCCTCAGCGGACTGGACTTCCTCCGCCGGCTGCGGGCCGAGGAGGGGTACCTCCGCCCGCCCGTCGTGATGCTGACCGGGCGAGGGAACGAGCGGATCGCGGTCGAGGCGCTCATGAGCGGGGTGTCCGACTACCTGGTGAAGTCGGAGGTGACGCCCGAGAGCCTCTTCCGCGCGGTCCGCAACGCGGTGGAGAAGGAGGACATCCGCAAGCGCTTCGCCGAGCAGCGCACGCGGGCCGGGCTCGCGGAGGAGCGGCTCCAGCTCGTCCTGGAGGTGCTGAACCACGGAGATGCGCTGTTCGTCCTCGACAAGGACTTCCGCATCCTCTTCGTCAACAGCAGCCAGGAGCGCCTCTCCGGAGTACCTCGCACCAAGAGCCTGGATCGCAAGCTCTGGGACGTCTGGCCCGCGGCCGCGGACCCGAACAGAAAGTATTGGCTCGAGTACAACCGGGCCATGCGCGAGCGGGTGCCGGTGCATTTCGAGGAGTACTTCCCGCCCCGGAACATCTGGACGGACGTCAGCGTCTACCCCACGCGCGACGGGGGCATCGCCGTCTTCTACCGGGACATCAGCGAGAAGAAGCGGAGCGAGGAGGCCGCCCGGGCCGAGGAGCGGCGGCGCGCCGACTTCGAGCAGCAGCTCATCGGCATCGTCAGCCACGATCTGCGCAACCCCATCACGGCCATCTCCCTGGGAGTGGCGAGCCTGCTGCGCCGCGAGGACATGGCCGAGCGCGCCCTCAAGACGCTCGTGCGCATCCAGTCCTCGGCCGAGCGCGCCAGCCGGATGATCCGCGACCTGCTCGACTTCACGAAGGCCCGGCTGGGGGGTGGCATCTCCCTCTATCGGATGCCCATGGAGCTGCACCACCTCACCCGGACCGTGGTGGAGGAGACCCGGATGTCCTTCCCCGAGCGCGAGGTGCGGCTCGAGGCGTCCGGTGATGGGCAGGGAGAGTGGGACTCGGACAGGGTGGCGCAGATCCTCACCAACCTCATCACCAACGCCTTGAAGTACAGCCCGCCGGAGACCCCAGTCCTGGTGCGGACGCTCGGGGACGCCGAGAGCGTGGTGCTGGAGGTCCACAACCAGGGGCTTCCCATTCCGCTCACCGTCCTCTCACACCTCTTCGAGCCCATGCGGCGGGGAACGAGCCAGGCGGACTCCGTGGGCCGCAGCATCGGCCTCGGGCTCTTCATCGTGGACCACATCGTCCGGGCGCACGGCGGCACCATCGACGTGCGGTCCACCGAGTCCGATGGCACCACCTTCGGTGTGCGGCTGCCGCGCAGTCCTCCCGAGCACACGAGGCTGCGCAACTGACGGGCGCACACCGGGGGACTGGACCTACTTCGCCGGCTCCGGCGCCGGCTCCGAGGGCAGCACGAAGCTCGTGACGAGCAGCGCGCCCGAGACCCCGGCGAAGATGCCCGAGACCGTGAGCCGGGTATTGGCCTTGTCCCGGATCGCCCTCGCCTGGTCGTAGGTCCAGGAGGAGACGCCCGGGGAGCGCTCGCTCTGGAGCCGCGCGACCTGGGACAACCCCAGCACCAGGAAGGTGACGGCCGCCGCCCCGGCGACCCCGGCCCCTATCCGGGTGATGTGCACGGGCGTGGGCCTCAGGCCGAGTCCGGTCAGACCGGGAGCCTGGGTCCCGGAGGGCGAGAGGTTCGGCGCCCTGGGGGTGTCCGATGACAGGGAGTCCTCTCCCGTGAGGGTCTTCTTGATCTCCTGGCTGGCGCTCTGGAAGGCCAGGTCCAGCTCCGTGGGACGAAGGGCGGACGCGGTGTAGCTGCGTTTGAAGATGGTCTGACCCTCCTGGGTGTCCTGCAGGGTGATGCGCATGGGCAGATCATCGAAGACCTTGCTCGAGTCGATGACCACCACCGCCGCCACGCCGAGCTCGCGTCCCAGCTTCGCGAAGCACTCGGGTTTGCCCTGGCAGGACTCCGGGGCGCGCTGCTCACCGAGCCTGGAGGTCACCTCGAGCGCGTCCATCGCCACCGGCACGTTGGCGTCCCGCAGGGCCTTCGAGAGCCGATCCGCCAGGGTGACGGCCTCGATGGGCGTGAGGCCCTCGTAGCGGGAGACCATCACCACCAGCCCTTTCGCCTCGATCTCGTCCGCCAGGGCGGGGGTCTGCGCGACGAGCAACGCCAACACCAGGGGAAACATACGGCCTCATGGTGGCACACGTCGGTCCCGGGGGCGAGGAAGTCAGTTCCTCAGGTACTGGCGCTCCCAGATGTCGAGGTTGAGCTGCACCTGCTTGCGCTCGTCGGCGGTCGAGGCGCTCTCCGCCCTGACGCGTGCCTTGTTCAGCAGGCGGCGCGCGCTCTCCTGCTCATCCGAGGAGAGCGAGCTCGCGCGCAGCCTCCGCTCCAGGCGCGCGATGCGCGTGAGCAGGTACGGCTTGCGCTCGGTGTTCACCTTGGACGGGCCGCTCACGCGGGAAGGGGTCTCCACGGGAGTTGGACCTGGCGGGGTGTTCTCCACGACGGGAGGGGGAACGGTGGGGCCGGGGTTGGCGGCGAGCTCGGTGGAGGGCGCGGCCGGAGGGGGCTTCGCCGGGGCCTCGGTCACGGAGCTGGCCGGGGGCGTGGCCTCGGGCTTCGGATCCGGGCTCCGCAGCAGCACCGCCACGCCAGCGGTGAGCAGGAGCAACCCGGCGGCCACTCCCGCCACCAGACGGGTCCGGGTGGAGAAGCGCTGGGGCTTGCCGCTCGGGGCCGCGCTCACTTCCGGCTTTTCCCGTGGTGGCGGTGGCAGTGGCGGTGGCGGTAGGACGGGCCGGACTTCCGGGCCGGCCACCAGGATGCTCCGCATCTCGCGCGAGGGGCGCATTCCTTCCGGGATAGGCAGGCCGTCCAGGATTTCCTGGAGACTGGCACGCACCTCTTCCGCCGAGGGGCGCGCGGCCGGTGCCTTCTCCAGCAGTCTCAGCACGAGCTTCGCGAGCGCGGGGGGCAGCTCCGGCTTCAGCTCGAGCGGCGAGGGCGGCGTGTGCTCCAGGTGGTGGACCAGGTACTCCATGGGCGCCCGGGCCGTGAAGGGGCGCTGCCCGGTCAGCAGTTGGAAGAGGATGATGCCGAAGGCGTAGAGGTCCGTCTTGGGGCTCACCGGATCGCCGCGCACCTGCTCCGGCGCCATGTACTCCGGCGTGCCGATGATCAACCCGTGCAGCGTCTGCTGCGAGAGCCCCGGGCTGTTGGACAGCTGCTTGGCCAGTCCGAAGTCCAACACCTTCACGTAGTGGCCGCCGCCGGGCTGCCGCGCCAGGAAGATGTTGTTGGGCTTGAGGTCGCGGTGGATGACGCCGGCCTCGTGCGCGGCGGTGAGCGCGTCCAGGATTTCGTCGGACAGCCGGATCGCCTCGTGCACGGAGAGCGGCCCGCGGAGGTCGAGCCAGGTGTCGAGCGGGCTGCCCTCCAGGTACTCCATGACGAAGTACTGGCGGCCATCCGGCATCTTGCCGAAGCTGAAGATGTCGATGATTCCCCGGTGGCGGATGGCGTTGACCGCGCGGGCCTCGACGAGCAACCGCTCCACGTACATGGATTGATCGCCCACGTCGGGCCGCAGGACCTTGATGGCCACCTTCTTGCCAATCAACGGCTGCTCGCCCCGGTAGACGATGCCCATGCCGCCGATGCCGATCTGCTCCTGGATGATGTACTCACCCAGCTGCGTGCCGAGCAGCGGGTCGGCGACGCTCGGGATGCCGACCTGTGACCCGGGGCCGCCCTTGAAGGCCCCAGCGCCCATGGCCGGCTGGGTCTGGGCGGGCATGGCGACGGCGGGACTCGGTTGGGCCGGCGTCAGCCGCGTCTTGCCGGAGGCGGAGTCGTCACCTAGCACCGTGCCGTCATGAGGGCACTTCTCGGTGCCCTGGGCGACGCGCAGTCCACAAGTGGGACACGCTATGAAGGGGGGCAGATCCATCGAAACAGGCGGGGACCTTATCAGAGAACCCGCCCCCTGGCGGCGGCAACATGAGGGCTCCCCTGCTCGCCAGGTGGCCAATTCCGGCACTCTGTTGTCACGGTTTCAACCGAAGGACCGTCCCATTGGTGCCACCCACCCACGTGGTGCTCGGGGTCACCCATACCGCCCGCAGGCTCTCGTCGACGCCGCTCACCTGGGCCGTCCAGCTCTTCCCGTTCCAGAACGCGATGGCGCCACCGTCGCCCACGGCCCACACGTTGTCCGCGCTCCGTCCGGAGATGGCGCGGAAGCTCTGGGTCCCCACCTGGATGGGCGTGGTCGTCCAGGCCTTGCCGTCGTAGCGGAAGATGGCTCCGCCGTTGCCCACCGCCCACACGTCGTTCGGACCCGAGCCCCACACGCCGAAGAGATCGGTCGACGTGGGCAGCTTCTGCCTGAGCCAGCCCGTCGAGTCCCGGTGGTAGATGATGCCGCCGTTGCCCACCGCCCAGACATCGCTGGCGGAGGAGCCCCAGATGGCGTTCAGCCGATCGGTGCTGAGCCTCCCCTCGCTGGTCCAGGTGCCATCGGCATTGCGCCGCGAGATGAGCCCGTTGTCGCCCACGGCCCACACCGATGCCGGTCCCGTTCCCCAGAGGGCGTTCACGCTGGTCGCGAGCACGTCGCCGGTCTCCTGCGTCCACTGGCCGTTCCTGAACGCCAGGAGCCTGCCCCCGCCCGTCCCCACCAGCAGCAGGTCCCCGCTCCCCCAGATGGCCTTGAAGGCGCCCTGCTCCGGAGGCGTCACGGGCGCCCAGAGGTTGTTCTCGCGGCGCATGATCAGGTCGTTGTCCCCGGCCGCCCAGAGATTGAGATCGTCGGTGCCCCAGAAGCCGTTGAGGGCGCGCGTCACGCCGCCGGGGACCTCCGACCACTGGGCCGTCCCCCGTCGCACGATGGCGCCCGCGGCCCCGACCGCCCAGAGCGCCTCGTCATTGCCCCAGATGGAGTTGAGCACCTGGGGCGTGCCGCTCGGCTCGGTGGACCTGCCCAGGACGTGGATGTTCGACGCGGGCCCGACGATCCGCGTGACGCCACCGCTGGTCCACACCCCATTGAGGGGCGTGGCGGACGTCGCGTAGCCGGACGTCGACCACGTGGAGTTGGCATAGGTCGCGAGGGTGCCCCGGCCCACGGCGTAGGCCGTACCGGCATTGGCTCCGGGGGCGATGGCCATCAGGTCCACGGAGCCCTGCCTGTTGGCGAAGGACCAGCGTCCCTCCACCCCATGCACGAGGGTGCCGCCCCTGCCCACCGCCCAGGCCTCGGTGTTCGAGACGGGCCACACGGCCAGGAGATCGGGCGGAGGGAAGCCGCCGGTGTTCCACGTCTGGGCGCTCCACTGCTGGCCATTGAAGGTGTAGAGGGCGCCGGACTGTCCCACCGCGACCGCGGACGTTTCCGAGGCTCCCTCGATGTCGTGGATGATCAACTGCTCGGCGAGGGCCTGGGAGGCCCAGGTCGAGCCATCCCACTTGAACAGGGTGCCGCCGTTTCCGCCGAACCACCACGTCTTCCCCGCGGCGGGCCAGGCGGCACGCAGCGGCTGGGTTCCGCCGGGCGGCTGGCGGGACCAGCAGTTGCCATCCCAATGCAGGGCGATGCCCCTGTCGCCCACGGCCCAGACGTCCGTCGCGGAGCGGCCCCGGACGGTGAACAGCGTGCGTCCCTCGGAGAGCGGGTTGTCCCAGCACCAGTTGGAGGTGGAGCAGGAGGAGGCGGTCGGGATCTGAGGGCAGGCGCCGCCCGGCGACTGCTCGGGTCCGGCGCACCAGCCCCCGCTCACGCAGACGTAGGACTCTCCGCCAGGGCCCTTCAGCCCCTCGCAGTCCCCATCGGTCGAGCAGGAGAAGGACTTCGCGGGAAGCTCGATGCAGTGGAGGGACGAGAGCGCCCCCACGGACAAGGCCAGCAAGGGTCCCCAGCGCCACGCACGCGTGTTCTTTGTCACTCCGATTCCCTATCGAGATTCCAGGGCGGGGACCATAGCGCGCGGTGTGCTGGGGGGCCACCGGCGCTGGAATCGGTTCAGGAGAACACGTTCACGTCGCCGTGGACGGGGAGCAGGCTCACGTCCTTGCCGCCCCGGTACGTCCGCCGAGCGGGCACCGAGACGAGCTCCCACGAGGGAAGCACCACCGCGGTGAGCGAGCGGCCATAGACACACCCGGTGTCGATGCCCACCGCGTGCTCGGTGACGAGCGGCCGGTCGAACACGGTATGTCCGAAGATGACGCGCTCGGGGCCCTTCCAGTGGTGTGTCCAGAAGCGGTGGTCGGCGGGCGCCTTCGAGGGCCAGAAGCTCTTGCGGTCCGGCGGCCTCACGCACTGGGCGTGCAACAGATGGTAGGGATCCTGCGCCTCGATCGGCTTGCCGGGCAGGACGCCCGCGTGGACAACGACGGCGTTGTGCTCGGGCAGGCGGATGAAGAGGGGCAGGGTGGCGAAGTACTCCAGGTGCTCGGGGCCGAGCGCCTGCCGGGTCTCCAGGTGGTCCGGAAGCAGGTCGGCGTCCTTGCGGCGGCGCTGTTGCAAGTGCTTCTCCTCGTGGTTGCCGAGGATGGACTCGTGCTTCATGGCGAGCTCGACGCACTCGCGGCGCTTGGGGCCCCGGTCGACCAGGTCACCCGTGAAGATGATCCGGTCGCTCGCGGTGGCTCCCACCCGGCCGAGCAGCTCCAGGGCCTCGTCGTAACAGCCGTGGAGGTCCCCGACGACGATGGTGCGGGACATGGTGATGCTTCCTCGAAAAGAGCGGGCACCCGAGTGGAGAAGCTGCCCGAAAATGGGATTCGCGCCCAGGGACGCGCGGTCACCGGGTGTCCTGACAGCGGGGCAGCTCGACGATGAAGGTGGAGCCCTCGCCCAGGCGGCTCTCGACCCGGATGCTTCCGCCCATGACCTCCACGATGCTCCGGGTGATGTAGAGCCCCAGTCCCAGGCCGCCGGAGTGACGGTCCGACACGGCCCGCTCGAACTTGCCGAAGATGCGCTCCTGCGCCTCGGGCGCGATGCCGATGCCCTGGTCCCTCACCACCAGCCGCGCGAGATCCCCCTCCACCTCCAGCCGGGCGGCGATGGGGTGGCCGGCGCCGTAGCGGATGGCGTTGGAGAGCAGATTCGTGACGACCTGCTCCAGCCGCAGCCTGTCCCAACGGCCGGGCATCCGCGCTTCTCCCTCCACCCGCAGCTCCGAGCCCACCCGGGCCGCCTCGGGCACGAACCAGGCCACCACCTCGGCCAGCACCTCGCCCAGGTCCGTGTCCTCCGGCTCCAGCTTCAGCTTCCCCTGCGAGAGGCGGCTGATGTCGAGCAGCGAGTTGATGAGCGTGGACATCTTGTGCACTTGACGCCGGGCCACGTCCACATGGCGCTGGAGGCCCTGGGAGCGGGTGTCCCCCTCGCAGCAGCGCGGGAGCTCGCGCGACAGGGCGGACAGCTTGAGGTACAGGGGCGTGAGGGGCGTCTTCAGCTCGTGCGAGGCCACAGAGAGGAACTCGTCGCGCAGCTGCACCGCGAGCTGGGCCTCGCGGTAGAGGCGCGCGTTGTCCACCGCGAGCGCGGCGCGGCGCGCCAGATCCTCGGCCAGCAGCTGCTCCTCCGGGCCGTAGTGGTGGCCCGGGCTCGCGTAGCCGAGGGAGAGCGCTCCGAACGTGCGGCCGCGGGCGTGCAGGGGGACGATCAGCGCGGAGGTGGCCTTGAGCCCTCGCAGCAACTCCAGGTGCCGGGCGTCGCGCGCATGTTGGACGAAGGCCTGGTCGGGGACGTCGGCCAGCAGCTGCGTCTTCCCGGTGCGGATGACGGCGCCCGAGCCACTGTTCTCGTCGAGGCGGATGGGGTAGCGCCGGGCCATCTCCCAGGCGAGCTCCGCCCGGGCCGGGTCCACATGGGCCACCGCCAGCCGGCGGATGGAGCCATCCGGCTCGAGCATGTCCAGCGTGCAGCAGTCCCCGAGCTCGGGCACGGCCCGCTGCACCACATGGGCGAGCGTGGCCTCGTAGTCGAGCGAGCTGGCCAGTGTCTCGCTCACCGAGGCGAGGAAGGCCTGGCGCCGCTCGGCGCGCCTGAGCCGGGTGATGTCGATGAAGCTCGCCACCACCGCCTGCAGTTGCCCCCGTGCATCCAGGATGGGTCCGGCGCTGATGAGGAAGACCCGCACGGAGCCGTCGGGCCGGTCATAGAGCACCTCCTCTTCCGGCTGGGCCTTCCCGGTGAGCAGCACCCGCGCGATGGGATACTCCTCCGCCACGTAGCGGCTCCCGTCCTCGTGGATGGCGCGGTAGCGGGCGAAGTCCTGGAGGCCCCGCACCTCGATCATCGGGTGTCCGAGGAGCTCCTCGGCCCGGGCATTGAAGGCCCATGTCCGCCCCGAGGGCGCCTCGGCGATGTGCACCGCGCACGGCAGTTGCTGGATGATGGTCTCCAGGCGGTTTTGTTCCGCCCTTGCCTGGGCCAGCAGCGCCTCCCTCTCCTGCTCGGCGCGGCGCAGCGGGGTGATGTCGGTGATGAAGCCCTCCAGGATGGGAAGCTCGGTCTGGGGCCCCTCCTGGATGGCCACCCCCCGCTCCCACACCCAGCGCTCCTCTCCGGTGCGCGTGCGGATCCGGTAGGTGAGGGTGAAGGGCGTCCGTGCGTCGAGCGCCATCTGGATGCCTTCGTGGACCCTCCGGATGTCGTCGGGGTGGATGAGCTCCTGCCAGGCGAGATGGTGGGTGAAGTCCTCGGGGTCGTAGCCGGTGAGCTCCAGGGTGCCCGAGCTGGCGTAGGAAAAGGGGGAACCGGGCGTGTTGTGGCAGCGGTAGGCCATGCCGGGCAGATTTCCCAGCAGGGTGCCCAGCACGCGTTCGCTCGCGCGTGCCACCGCTTCGGCGCGCTCGGCCCGGTCGAGCGCAGCCCGCAGCGTGCGCTCCCTCCGTTGGAGCTCAATGAACATCCCCACCTTGGCGCGCAGGAGCTCCGGGTGGATGGGCTCCAGCAGGCAGTCCACCGTGCTCAGTCCACAGCCGCGCAGCACGTCCGCCTGGTCACAGGCGCTCGTTCCGAGCAGGAGGAGGGGGATGTGCCGGGTCCTCTCCTCGTTGCGCAGGCGCAGGGCCGTCTCGACGCCCACGGACCAGCCCTGGCGCGCATCCACGAGGATACAGGCGGGCTCCGTATCGAGCAGGGCCTCGAGCTGATCGCCCCAGGCGACGGCTTCGAGTACTGGCTGGCCCAGGGGGCTCAGCATGGCCCTCACGCCTGCCAGGTCCGAACGGGGTTCTCCCATGAGAAGGAGGCAGGTATCAGCGACCTCTTCGGGCCAGGCGTCGTGCTGCCGAGCAGGTGGGGCATCGACGTCCGGGTGGGCTCCCCACATTCCCTGTCCTCCTTCCCCATGGAGTTTCCAGGGGGTGACAATACGGCAACGGATGGGGCCCTTCAGGTCGTCCAGGCCGCTCGTCCCCCTGTGCGGAAACACCCGGCGGGGCCCGGAACCGGGAAAACGGGTCGAAAATGGACCGGAAAATCGGTGTCAGGAACCCGGAGCGGGTTCCGTCCCTGTCTTTTGGACGCCCCCCGTCTGCCTGCTGTCGGACATCCGGGGCCGTGTCTTCGGGAGGCTGTCTTCGGATGCCGTCGTGCTACCTTGACCCGCCGTTTCACCGAACCCCACCCTGCCCAGGCGGGGGGCTCGTGCCTCCTGGCGGTGCTCCGAGGTCCTTCCGGTGTTCAACGAACTCACGGATGACGAACTTTTCGCTGAGGTGCTCCAGCGCCGCGCCGCGGGCGAGGCCGTTGGGGCTCCGCTCGGCGCGCTCTGCGAGCGCTGGGCCCGTCCGGCCCGTTACGTCATCTCCAAGATTCAGGCCAGCTACGGCCGCGGCTCCCCGGCGGACGCGGACGAGCTCTACCAGGACGCGGTCGGCAAGTTCCTCGACCGCGGCCTCGACCAGTTCCGCGGTGTCTCCGAGCAGATGCCCGGGCGCAGCGCGTCTCCCAAGACGTTCTTCCTGCGCATCGTCAAGCACGTGGCCATCGACTTCTACCGGCGCCAGCGCGAGGACCTCGCTCCGGCCTCGTCGGACCCCGATGACGTCATGGAGGAGCCACCTTCCGAGGTGGCCCGCGCGGTGGATGTGTCCCGGCGGCGCGAGGAGCGCACCGAGGCCCAGGAAGTCTACTGGCGCGCTTTCGAGCGTCTCCAGCAAGAGCATCCCAAGGAAGCGGGTGCGTGGGACCTGTACCACCACCAGGACGTAGAGGACCACGAGGAATGCGCCCGACGCCTCAACATCAGCGTGGTCAACTCGTACAAGCGCGTCAGCCGTGCACAGGCCTACCTGCGGCTCTATCTGCTCGACCTCCAGAAGGAGGGCGAGAGGGAGTGAGCCCTTTGTACCCGGAGGAGGGTACGCGATGAACGACACACTCTCTCGTTATCAGGCCCGGCGTGAGCAGCTCGTCCGGGGTGGCGCTCCCAAGAATGACTCGCTCGTGCTGATTGGAGACATCCTCCGGCGCGGCGAACGGTTGGGAGGAGAGGGTGTCGAGCGGGCCCTTCGGGGCCTGTCCCGCGAGGACATCGACGCCTGGCTCCGGGCGCAGAAGCCCGAGGCGCTGCAACCCGCGCTGCTCCGCGCCGCGGAGGAGGCCGCCGAGGTGGCGCTCGGGGACGGAGGAGAAGAGGCCGAGCTGTGGCGGACCTCCTCCGTGGAAGGTCTCACCGCGCGGGACAGGGCCGAATCAGCCCTCCGCGCCATCTCCCAGTGGGAATCACTTCATGGCCCGCTCGAGGGAGAGACAGCACGGCGGTTGAATTCATTTCGCGAGGGCCTGGGACGTCTGGACACCGCACTGCGTCCGAAGGCCCGTTGGTTCATCCCCCTCAACCCGCAGCGCAGAGCCGAGCGCGATGTGCTCGATGCCGCCGAGCGGGCGCGGGCCTGGTGGTTCAGCGACCGGGCCGAGTGCGACGACTTCATGGCCGCCCTGGGCAACAAACCCGAACGGCCGAGTCCCCATCTGGAAGGTTGTGCGGCGTGCCGCGCGGACCTGTCGAGCACCGCGTCCGTCGAAGCTCCCCCCAAGCGTCAACCGCTCCACCTGAGCGAAGAGGAGTTGTGGCGCTTCGACATGGGGATGATGTCCGCGAGCGAGCTGGCCTGGGTGGATCGCCATACGGAGGACTGTCTCGAGTGCGCGCAGGCCATCTGGGCGTTGGAGGAGGGAGACGACGCCATCGAGCAGGCCATGGAGGAGCAGGAGCGGCCCGCCCCCGCCGCGCGCTCTTCCCGCTCGGCGGAGCCAGCGCGCAGGCCAGGTGCCGCGCGCCATCCCGAGCAGCGTGATGTGCTGGAGGAGCGGCGTGAGTTCCGCGTGGTGCTCGTGAGAGAGCGTCAGCGGGCCCGGCTCCTGATTCAACCCCTCGCGGGGCGTACCGTCACGGCGGCTGTGTTCCTCGCCCCTGGCAAGCCCTCGCTCAAGCCCCAACAAGGTCCGGAAGGTCTCCAGTTCGATCTCGGCACTGGAGGAGGTCGCACCGCCCACCTGATGGTGCGGGTGGGCACCAGTGAGATCTTCGAGCGCGACTTCACCTTCTGAGACACCCGCCCGGCGCTACCGGCCGAGCTCCTGAAGCTCTCCGGATGGCACCACCCGCACACCCCGAGGCGCATCGAGTGCGAGGGCGACCATCGCCCGCGCGACGGTGCGCGCCTCGATGGGGCGGCTCGCGAGCGGGCGCAGCAGCGGCGCGAGCACCCGCGAGGCCATGATGGCCGCCCGCTCGCCCGGACGGCTCTCGGCGCGCTCTCCGAGCAGCAGTGAGGGCTGGAGGATGACGAGGGACTCGAAGCCCACGCCCTCGAGCGCCTCCTCCGCCTCGCCCTTCACACGGTTGTAGAAGACGCGGGAGCGTGGGTTGGCGCCGAGCGCCGTCACCACCAGGAAGCGCCGGGCCCCCGCCTTCTTCGTGGCCTGGGCGAAGGCCAGCACGGCGTCATGGTCCACGGCGCGGAAGGCCTCCTGGCTGCCGGCCTTCTTGATGGTGGTGCCCAGACAGCAGAAGGCATCGTCGGCGGCGGGCAGGGACTCCTCCGCGAGCCGGGCGAAGTCCACCGTGCGCTGGACGAGCTTCGGGTGCTGTTCCGGCAGCGGGCGCCGGCCCAGGGAGAGAACCTCCCGGTACCGGGGACTCGCGAGCAGCGTGTCGAGCAGCAAACCTCCGACGAGCCCGCTCGCGCCGGTCACCACCGCGGTGCGTGTTTGCGTTTCCATATGCGGGATGCTCAGCACATCCCGCGTACCGGCGCCAGGGGCGAGCGCGGCCCGTCAGTGCTGGCCGCCAGGTGCTGTCGCGTTCCGGGGGGGCGTGGAGGGTGTGGGAATCTGCACGTGCGGCGGCGGCACAGCGCGGAAGCCGTTGTTCAGGAAGGCGATCACCAGTTGCGCCAGCGGCGGCTTCCTGCCGAGCGCCTCGCCGCAGATGTCGAGCTCATCGCTCCGCGACAGGCCGTCGCCGCGCCGGTAGCGGATGCAGCTGCGGTCGTACTCGGGGCGCTCGTCCTCGCGCGTCAGCTCCCGCTGGAAGATGCCGTGCTTCAGGGTGAGCTTGTCCGGGCCCAGCTCGATGCGCACCGGCTCCGTGCCCCACTGGCCCTCGATGAGGGTGGTGCTGCCCGCCGCCTTGACGGTGAGGCGGAGCGGCAACTGCCTCCAGGTTCCCCGCACCGTGTCGCCGCTGACCGAGAGCGTGCTCGAGTAGTTGTCGCTCCAGGAGCCATCCGGCCGCAGCAGGGCGCGGTACTGACTGGCCTCCACCTGCTTGCGGTTGAACCACACGTTTCCGATGCGCCCGGTGGGATCGTCCTTGTCGCGCCGCGCCCTGTCCGTGAGCAGGTTGGTGACGGGCACCGAGTCGTCCACCGTCTCGAAGCGCACGGCGCCGATCCACGCCTTGCCCGTGCCGCTCAGCAGCAGCCCGGCCATGATGGACCTGGCGTCCTGGGGCACGTCCAGCACCACCTCGTGGCGCTTGCAGGCCGTGGTGCCCACCAGCGCGCGCGACTGCATGTTGTCGAAGGCGAGCGGCTCCCGCGAGCCCTCCCCCTCCACCCGCATCCACAGGCCGCTCCAGCCCTTCACGTCCTCGGTGCGCACCACCGCGGAGAAGCGCAGCCGCTTGCCCCGGAAGGCCCCCGCGCCGAAGGCCTGCATGAAGGTGCCGTAGCCGGCGGGCTCCCCCTGGCGCGAGCGCAGCCATGCACTGCGGTTGCCCTCGCATGGGCTCTGGGGGTCCAGGCCCGCCTCGTAGAGCTGGGGCGAGCTCTCGGTGACGAACCACCCCTCGGGCAGGGCCTTCTTATCGTCGGCGGCCGAGGCGGGCCAGCCCAGGGCGAGCGCCGCCAGCCACAGGAGCGTCAAGCCGTGTTTCATCCGATCGATCATGGCGGAGTCTCTCACAGCGAGTAGGGCCCTTCTGCGTCGAGCGCGCCCTTCGGCAGTCCCGCGTGGCCCTCGTAGCGGGGAACCTCTCCCAGGCCCTGGGGGTACTGCACCAGCAGCCCGCGGGCCAGGGCCTCCGAGGCACACGTCTCCTGGCTCGCCAGGTCGGGGCATGCCACCAGCCGCTCCGGAGCCGACGGCAGGTCCATCGGCAGGGCCATCACGGGAAAGTCCTCGTCCCGTGGCGGTGTCGGCACGGCCTGCTCGGGGCGGAGCACGAGGAACGACACCGCCGCCGCGGCAGCCACCATCACTCCCGTGGCCGCGGCCAGCCGGGCCCGGTGCCAGCGCGCGGGGCGGATGACCCGGGGCTCCGGGGCGGGAGCCCGGGCCACCTCGCGGAGCTGCTCCTCCAACAGGGCCTCGCGCTGGAGGATGCTGGCGCACGCCGGGCAGGCGAGCGTGTGGGCCTCGAGGGCCGCCGCGGCCTCCGGCTCCAGCGCGCCCAGGACGTACTGCTCGGCGTCGGCCGGACGGATGTGCTGGCTCATGGTGCTTCCTCCTCGAGGGCGCTCCGCAGCTTCTTGCGGACCTCGCACAGGATTTGTCGGACGCGCTGCACGGACAAACCGACGCGCGCGGCCACCTCGGCGTGCGGCAGCTCCTGGCCATCGCACGCCAGTTGAAAGACGCGTTGGGCGCTCGCCGAGCACTGCTGGAGCGCCGCCTGGGCCCGGGAGAGCT
Source organism: Archangium lipolyticum (assembly GCF_024623785.1). Taxonomy (NCBI): domain Bacteria; kingdom Pseudomonadati; phylum Myxococcota; class Myxococcia; order Myxococcales; family Archangiaceae; genus Archangium; species Archangium lipolyticum. The sequence continues at coordinate 356,215 of NZ_JANKBZ010000008.1, read as the reverse complement.
GCTCCTCGGACAGCAGGCGCTGCTCGGCGGACACCGAGGGGTCCACCGGGTGGTGGGACTCGGGCAGCTCCTCCACCGCGCCCGCCAGCGACTCGCGGCGGACCCGGCGCACCTCATCGGCCGCGAGGAACGTCGCCTGGGTGATCGCCAGCTGGGGCAGACGCAGCTCGGTGAGCATTCCCTTCTGTTGCTGCTGGAGGAGACGGGCCCAGGTCTCCTGGGCGAGCTCGTGGGCCCGATCCACCCGGATGCCCCGGGCGAGCAGCGAGACCACGACGCGGTGGTGATGGCGGGAGACGAGGGCGTCCCAGGCCGTGCGTTCCCCCTCGAGGGCACGCCGCGCGAGCCCGGCCTCGTCCTCCCGCTGTCCCACCACGTCCTGCACTGGCCGCACCAAGGACGCACCCCTCGCGTCTTCCCGGGCTTCCGTTGGCCCGCCGGGCTCTCCCTGTTCCCCGGTGCCTGGGAAACGTTCCGTGCGCGCGGACATATCGGAAGGGGTGGGACAGAGGGGTCAATTGACGGCCGGGCTCTCTCCCGAGGCCCACTTCAGCTGAGAGAACTTCACCACGCCCTGGCAGCGGGCGCACACATGGCCCTGTGCGTCGTACAGCCGGGCCGAGGCGAAGAGGGTGGAGGTGCCGGCGTTGTCGATGGTGGCTTCGGCGCGCACGGCGTCGCCCCGGAGGGGGCGCTCGAAGCTGATGGAGAGCTGCATGGTGGCCGAGCGGCGGGAGGGATCCAACAGGGCGGGCGTGCAGCCGATGGCGTAGTCGAACATGGCGGAGATGACGCCCCCGTTGATGGCGGCGGTGCCCAGTCCACCCCGGTGCTCGGGGCGGACCTCGGGGAGGGTGACGACCACCTTCTCTCCCTGGGGAAAGCTCAACCGTAGACCGAAGAACCGCATCGTCTGACTCTGATTGAACAGCTCCGCGAAGCGGTCGAGCTGCTCCTGGGTGGGCCGGGCCTGGGTGTCGGACATGGCCCCGACTCTACTGATAGAACAGAGGCCATGCCTCGACTGCCGCGCCTGCTCTTCCTCGTCCTGTTGGCCGTATCCGGGTGTGGGAGTCTCCGGGGCTGTGGTGCCTCCGAGGAGACCCTGGACCCGGCCGCCTCGGCTCCAGATGCTTCCACTCCCAGTGTGGCCACTCCGCCACCCGAGGCGCGTTATTCGAGGAGCTGGCTGGTCATCATCCACTCCTCGGCCACGCCGGGGGAGGGGACCGGGGCATTGGAGGCGTTGAAGAAGACGGGGCTGCCCGCGGAGCCGGACCGGCTGTCCTCCAATGCCTTCCGCAACCTGCGCCCGTGCCTGGAGGTGGTGGTGGCCAAGGCCTTCACGGACAAGGCGGGAGCGGAGGAGTACCGGAAGCAGCTCTCGGAGGCGGGCCTGGAGGCGTACGTGAAGAACGCCGGGCCGTTGGATCCCGATCGCGAGGAGAAGGCGGCCACCTGTCTTTCCGAGGCCCAGGCCGCCGCCGCGCGCGCCGAGGCCCGGGAGCAGGGAGCGGTGCCGCGCTTCGTGGAGGTGCACGACGGGCGCACCTTCATGTTGCTGGGGGCCGCGGAGGACCAGACCGGGCTCTCGCCCGTGGATGAGCGCCGGAGCCTGTGGATGGCGCCGGTCGAGGCGGACCCGACCGGCTTCTTCACGAAGGGGGACGACGTGGACCTCTACGGCGCGGCCGGGCCGGTGCAGGCCGGGTGCAAGGTGTCGGGGTTCGCGAGGATCAACCGGGGCAGACCGCACTTCGGCTACTTCCAGCAGCAGCCGCCGCCCGACGCGCCGGGCTGTGGACGGGCGTGGACCTTCGCCGAGCTGGACTGCGCGATGACGCCGAGCGACGTGGTGTTCGCCCTGCCGGCGGGCACGAAGGCGCCGGTGTTCTACGCGGCCGGGAACGAGGCCTCTCCCGAGGTGCTGGCCGCCCAGGAGGACGCGCTCCGGCGGTCCGCCGGCTTCGCCACGCTGCTCGCCGAGGGCCGGCTCCGGGCGGAGCAGGTGCAGGAGGAGCTGAACGAGGACGTGAGGGGCTTCGGCTTCTCCTCGGACGGGAGGCACGTCGTCTTCATGATGGTGCGCCTCATCACGGGCGAGGGGAACGCGGAGTGTGGCGGCGACTACAACGAGCAGCTCACCCGGGCCGTGGTGGTGGGGCCGGGCGGTGAGGAGCGGGTGCTGTCCGTGAAGGACCTGGACGGGGGCCGCGTGGCGGGCGTGATGGACCTGGAGGGGGACGGGCAGGTGGAACTGCTCCTGCACGACTCCTGGCCCGCGCAGACGGCGCGGGTGATCCGTGAGGACGGCTCCGAGGTGGCCGGGGCGGTGGTGGAGAACTGCGACTGCGGGTGTTGATGCCGCCGGTGTACCCCCCCGGCGAGGGGTTCCCCGGCAGGGCAGGCGGGCGAGCACCACCGTGGAACGTCCTTCCCGGCGGGCGGAAACTCGTTAGAAGCAAGGTTTGCCTCTAGAAAAGCACCTTGCCTTGAACGCCGACGAACTCCTCAAAGACCTGAACGATCCCCAGCGGGAAGCCGTCCTCCATGGGGATGGTCCACTCCTCGTGCTGTCCGGCGCGGGCAGCGGCAAGACGCGCGTCATCACCCGCCGGGTGGCCCACCTGGTCCAGGTGCGTGGTGTCGCTCCCTGGCGCATCCTCGCCGTCACCTTCACCAACAAGGCCGCACGGGAGATGAGGGAGCGGCTCGCGCAGCTGCTCGGCCCCCAGGCGCACGAGCTGGTGGTGAGCACCTTCCACTCCTCGGCGTCCATGATTCTGCGCCGTGTCCTCCGGGAGCAGTCGGTGGCGGAGCTGCTGGGGCTCACCCCCTCGTTCGTCATCTACGACGATGGGGATCAGCTCCAGCTCATCAAGCGCGCCATGCGCGAGGTGCGGGTGGACCCTGTGATGCAGCCGAGGGAGATCCTCCACCGCATCGACCAGGAGAAGAACGCCGCCCGTCTGCCGGACGACATGGTGGTGGACACGGAGGACCTGCGCGGGATGGTGGTGCAGAAGACCTACCGTGCCTACCAACGGCTGCTGCGCGCGGCGAACGCGGTGGACTTTGGCGACCTGCTCCTGCTGCTGGTGGCGCTCTTCCGCAAGCGCCCGGACGTGCTGGAGCAGTACCGGCGGCGCTTCCAGCACATCCTGGTGGACGAGTTCCAGGACACCAACCCCGTGCAGTACGAGCTGCTGAGCCTGCTGGCCCCGCCGCCGCGCGCCAACCTGGTGGTGGTGGGCGATGACGACCAGTCCATCTACCGCTGGCGTGGGGCGAGCGTGGACAACATCATCGGCTTCCCGCAGGCGTACGCGGGCGCGCGGGTGGTGAAGCTGGAGCAGAACTACCGCTCGGACCAGAACATCCTGGACGCGGCGCACGCGGTCATCGCGCGCAACTCGCGGCGCATGCCGAAGAAGCTGTGGAGCGACCGGCCCAAGGGCGAGATCCTCACGCTGCTGATGAACCGGGACGAGCGCGCCGAGGCCCAGGAGGTGGCGCGCCGCATCCACGAGTTGCAGCGCGAGGGCTTCATCAAGTACTCGGGGATGGCGGTCTTCTACCGGACGAACGCGCAGAGCCGCGTGCTGGAGGAGGCGCTGCGGCTGGCGCGCGTGCCGTACACGCTGGTGAGCGGGCGCAGCTTCTACGACCGGGCCGAGGTGCGTGACGCGGCGGCCTACCTGCGGTTGATGGTGAACCCGCGCTCGGACGCGGACCTGCTGCGCATCATCAATACGCCGGCGCGCGGTATTGGTGACACCACGGTGGAGCGGCTGGTGGACTGGGCCAACCAGGCGGGAGTGAGCCTGTACGAGGCGACCGCGGCCCCCGAGCGGATTACCGGTCTCAACACGGCGGCGGTGCGCCGGCTCTCCGGCTTCCACGCGGTGGTGTCCTCGCTGCATGCGTGCGCGCAGGAGGCGAAGGACGCGGCGAGCGCGGTGGACCAGATGCTGAAGGAGACGCACCTGGTGGAGTCGCTCGTCACCGAGGGCAGTGACGAGTCGCTGACGCGCGCGGAGAACCTGCGCGAGTTCCTGGGAGCCGCGCAGGAGTTCGACCTCAACCGTGCGGCCGCGGCGGTGGCGGCTTCGTCGGTGGGGGACGAGGAGGGTGAGGACACGGCGCCCACTCCGCCGGAGGAGGAGGGGTTGGACTCGTCGCCGCTCACGGCGGACGTGCCCGCGCTCAACGCCTTCCTGGAGCAGATCAGCCTGGTGGGCGAGGCCGACGCGGACGTGGGAGAGGGCCGGGTAGCGCTGATGACACTGCACGCGGCGAAGGGGCTCGAGTTCGACGCGGTGTTCATCACCGGGTTGGAGGACGGCGTGTTCCCGCACTCGCGCTCGCTGGCCGCGGATGACCCGGACGGGGAGGAGATGGCCGAGGAGCGGCGGCTCTGCTACGTGGGCTTCACGCGCGCGCGCAAGCGGCTCTTCGTGAGCCTGGCGCAGTGCCGCTCGCTGTTCGGCGAGCTGCGCTACAACCCGCCCTCGCGCTTCCTGCGGGAGGTACCGCAGTCACTGTTCGGCTTCGCGGAGCAGGACATCGAGACGCCCGCGCCGAAGGCGGCGCCGATGGTGCAGCGCAAGCGCAACTGGGGTGACGAGGACGACGGGCCGCGCGTCGACCGCTCCTACTCGCAGACCTCGGACATGGACGGGGTGGGGGGGGACGTGCGTGGGATGCGGGTGCGCCACGAGCAGTTCGGCATGGGGAAGATCATCTCGGCGGATGGCAACGGGCCCAACGCGAAGGTGACAGTGGACTTCGGTGGGGCCGTGGGCCTCAAGCGAGTCATCGCCCGCTTCCTGATGCCGGGGTGAGTGCCTCCTCTCCCCCTCCCCTCCCTCTCCCTCTGGGAGAGGGTCGGGGTGAGGGTATGCGCCTCCTGGGCTGAATCCGTCGAGAGCGCGCTACACGATCGCCCGTTGCCGCAAGTGGGACAGGTGTTCCTCGCCGCTTGCGACGAATCGCCGCGCCAGCTCGGACTGGCCCTTCGCGCCGTGCTCCAGCAGGTATGCCAGTTCCGGTGGCAGCAGGGCCTTGATCGTGACGAGCCGCACGTCTCCGAAGGGAGTGGAGAAGTGGCTCGGTAACGTGCGCGACTCCACGCCCAGCAGCACGGCCACCCGTCCATCGCTGGTGACGAGCGATTCGGGCATGCCCTCGCCGGACACCTCCATGGAGAAGAGGCCCGCCTTCAGCCGCTCGCGCACGCGCTCATGCGCCGCCACCTCCGCCGCGACCCTTTCGAGGAGCATGAAGGGCCAGCTCGTCTCGATGGATTCGAGAGGCTGGTCTGTTTCCACGGCGAGCTCCAGGCCGAAGCCCACGGAGGGCTCCAGGCGGGTGATGAACGGGTCGGAGAGCCCGTGAGTCACGAGCAGGGTGCGCCCTGACGCGCGATGGATGACGCGCCAGAGTTCCCGGCGGCCAGGCCACGAGCTGCTCATGGCAATGGGGGTGATGGCCTCCTTGTCCAGCGTGCCCAGGGAGCGCCAGGCCGTGTCACGGGCAGTGTCCGCCGACTCATAGAGCTCACGGCACTTGCGGCTGTACGCGCGCTCCTCTTCGCTGATGGCGCTCGGGCCGGTGACTTCCGTGAACTTCGGTCCCGTGACACCCATGCGCTCCAGGGCGTTCTTGATGCTCTCGGAGACGATGATGGTCCCGCTCCATCCCCAGGTGCGGAACACCTGCGCATCGCCCACTTTGGTGGGGTCGATGCGCATGCCGATCACGGACTGGTACTGCCCGACTTTCTCTGGCTGTCCGTCCTCCGGACCCCAGTAGAGGACTTCGTCGGACTTCTCATCATCGATACACTTCACGACACGCGTGATGTTGAGGAGGACGTACGGCTCGGATTGCCCGTCCACCTCCACCGGGATGAGCTGCACATCGTCGGGAGCCAGCTCAGCGAAGACGGCCGCTACCCTGGCATGCACCACGGGTATGGGTGCACCCGCCATCAAAGAGAAGTCGAGCGCCTCTCCAGGGACATAGATGGGTATCCGGATTCGCCCTTCGATGTGAACGGGCTCGCCCCGCCTGAACAGCCAGGTCCGGAGTTCCTGCCCCTGCTCATCCACGGGCTGATCCAGGAGGTGCCAGCGGTCCGGGATGTAAACATCATCGAACAGATCAAAATAGCGGCCTGTCATGTTGGAGTTCCTCATAGGGGGGCCCGTTCCGTCAGCAGTTTGTTGAGCCTGCTGCCATCTCTGCGGATCTCGTCAGCCAGTTTCCCGAGCACCTTCCTCAATGCGTGCTCGCACTGCTGCTGGTTGCCGCAGTTGTACGTCGCCTCCTCCAGGCGCCTATATACGGTTCGATGGTATTCCTCGGGGTGGGGCCCCTTATGTCCCGGTACGCGTACCTTATTGGCCGGGTCCTCCATCGACATGCCCGCCCGGTCGAAGATTCGCTTGAACAGCGGCGTCCAAGGGCCACCACGCGCGGTGGACTTCATGTTCTCCACGGTGGCGATGTGGTGGATGTCGCCGTCCTGGCCGCTGCCCTGCTCCTGCTGCGCCAGGATGGCCGCCGAACTGGAGGGAAGCGAGACCGTGAGACTGCCCTCGGCCACGGACACGGCCTCCGCGTCGGCCGCGGCTGTCGACAGCTCGATGCGGCCTCCCTCCGCGGCGTTCCGGGCCGCCTGCGGGAAGCGGGGCAGTCCGCCTCCCTTCAGTGAGTCCTTTCCCTTCGCCCCCGCCTTCCACGTCGCCAGCAGGATGAGGACCCGGAGGGTGTTGGGCCCCAGCACCTGGCCATACCGCTCACTTGCCTCGCGGAGCTCTTGGTACGTGGTGGCGTTCTTCGCCTCGTCCCACAGCTGCGTCGTCGCGGCGATCAACCCCCAGAGCTCCGTACCCAGGTATCCCCAGAGGAAGAGGGTCATCGCCACGCCAATGCCCTTGGAGAGGACGGGGTCCGGGAAGACCAGCAGAAGGACGTAGAGTGCGAGCCCGGTGCACACCACCGTCATCACCTGCGTGGAGAAGTCCTCGAGGACACCCGCGGCGCTCTCCATCGCGGGTCCGATGGCGAGGATGAGACCCAGCGTGAACCTGTCACGGTCGCTCAGGGTGGTGTCGTGCGGACCGTCTCCCAGGAACGAGAAGCAGTCGCCCGGAGTACCGCGCCTCTCGCACAGTCCTGCGTAACCCCGCTCGACGTCCATCCCACGTGAATCCGTTGGTTGCCAGGATGCCCGTACGAACCGGCCGCCGAGGGATTTGGCGGGACGGGTCGCCACCGGCAACGGCACATCGAGGAGGAGCCGGGTGAATGCCTCCCGGAACTCCGCCTCGGACACCTGTACGGGCGAGAAGTTGGAATCCGGAGTGAGCGTGACGAGCTGCTTCGGGGCCGCTCGTGGCGCCCAACTGGCGCACCCCGCCTGGAGCACGAGCACGACCAGGGCCAGCGCTCCCCAAACCCGAAGGGGGTGCTGGCTCATGACTTCGGTGGCTGGAGCCGCCACGAGAGCACGCGTCCGTCGTGTCCCAACACGAAGAGCTGCTCCCCAATGACCACGGGCGGGCTGAGCAGCGGCGTGTCCAGCCTCAACGAGAAGACGGGAGGGCCCTCCGCCGGCCTGTGCGCGATCAACCACCCCTGGTTGCCGCGCGTAGGCACCAGCACCCAATCCCGGAACCCGGCCACCTGCGTCACGAGCGGCGCGGGCAGGGCCAGTCGAGACACCTCGCGCCCGTCCGTTGGCTCCAGGGCCAGGAGCAGGTTGTCCTCCGTGCCCACCCAGAGCTGTCCCCGGGCGAGGCTCGGAGGGCTGGTGAGGGCCGCGGTCGGCGTCCGCCTCCAACGCACCTGCCCATCGGCGAGCCCGAGCGCGAGCACCTCGCCCTTCCGGGTGGAGACGTACAGCACCTCCCCCTGGACTTCCATTCCCAGAACCTGAGACAACCGCTGTCGCCAACGCACCGAGCCATCCTCGGCCGCGAGCGCGAACAGCCCGGCCTCCCCGAGCGCCACCACCACGAGGCCCTGGGAGAGGAGGGGAGAGGGGAGGGGCCGGGTGGAGTCGGGGCGGGGCTCGCCCGAGGGGAGCGGGTGCTTCCACCGCAGCGCGCCGGACTCCACGGCGTGGGCGCGCACGGTGCCGTCCGGGGCGACCACGTACACGGCATTCGCGTCCGAGACGAGCGAGGTGAGCATGGGCGGCTGCCCGGTGAGGCGCCAGCGCTCCGTCCCCTGTGCGAGGGTGAGGCTGACGAGCGTCCCGCCCACTGTTCCCACGAGGACACTGTCTCCGGACACCGAGGGGCGCGAGGCAATCTCCCGGCCGAGCTCCACGCGCCAGAGGGTCTCTCCCTGGCGGTCCAGGCGCAGGAGCCTGCCGGCCTCGTTGCCCACCAGCACCCCGTCCTCGAGGGGCAGCAGCCCCGAGCGCGAGGGGGCATCGGTGGAGGTGGCGAAGAGTCTGTCGGCGGGCTGCCGGCAGGCCGCCATCAGCGCCGCGACGGCGAGCGGTAAGAGGAGGCGCTGAAGGAGGGAGGGCAGCATGGTTGAGAGAGGATTTTCAGACCCCTAGGATGGTTGGCAAGGAAGGAACCCGACATGGCTTCGATTCGCGACGACGAGCTCCCCAGCTCGACTGGTATTCCCTCAGCCGCACGCCGGTCCGACTGGGCCCCGCCCCCGGCCATTCCCGTCACCGAGGAGCTGCTCCTCGCCCTGCCCAAGACGGACCTGCACTGCCACCTGGATGGCTCGATGCGGCTCAAGACGATCCTCGAGCTGGCCGAGCAGCAGAAGGTGAAGCTGCCCGCGGACACCGAGGACGGCCTGGCCAAGGCCATCCACATGGGCGAGGTGTGCAAGAGCCTCGAGGACTACCTGGTGGCCTTCGACGTGACGCTCTCGGTGCTGCAGACGGCCGAGGCCCTCTACCGCTCGGCCTATGAGCTGGCGGTGGACGCGGCGGCGGAGAACGTGCGCTACATCGAGGTGCGCTACTCGCCCGCGCTGCACCTGCAGAAGGGCCTGAAGATGACGACGGTCATCGACTCGGTGCTCGAGGGCCTGCGCGTGGCCAAGCGCGAGACGGGCATCAAGTACGGCGTCATCGTCTGCGGCATCCGCCACATCAACCCGCAGACGTCCATGCGGCTGGCGGAGCTGTCGGTGGCCTACAAGAACCGGGGCGTCATCGGCTTCGACCTGGCGGGCGCGGAGGCGAGCTTCCCGGCCAAGGACCACAAGGACGCCTTCCAGCTCATCCTCAAGAACAACGTCAACTGCACGGCGCACGCGGGCGAGGCCTTCGGGCCCGAGTCCATCTCCCAGGCCATCCACTACCTGGGGGCGCACCGCATCGGCCACGGCACGCGCCTGCGCGAGGACGGCGACCTGCTCAACTACGTGAACGACCACCGTATCCCGCTGGAGGTGTGCCCCACCTCCAACGTGCAGACGGGCGCGGTGTCGAGCCTGGACGCGCACCCGCTCAAGTTCTACTTCGACTACGGCCTGCGCGTGACGATCAACACCGACAACCGGCTCATCACCGACACCACGGTGACGAAGGAGCTGTGGTTGGCGCACAAGGAGCTGGGGCTGTCGCTGGAGGACCTGACCACCATCATCGTCTCCGGCTTCAAGAGCGCGTTCCTCCCGTTCCGCGAGAAGCAGGATCTGTTGCGCGCGGTGAACCAGGAGATCGCCCAGACGCTGACGGCCTTCGAGAAGCGGCCGCAGGCGGTGAAGCAGCCGGCCTGAGCCGGGTGCCGGCGGGTGGGGCGCTACGCCTCGCCCGCCATCAGCGGCAGGGTGAAGCGGAAGGTCGAGCCGCGTCCCACTTCACTCTCCACCCAGATGCGGCCGCCGTGGCGCTCGATGATGTCGCGGCAGATGTAGAGCCCGAGGCCCAATCCTCCGAAGCCCGAGATGGGGGCGTTGCGGGCCCGGAAGAAGCGCTCGAAGAGGTGCGCCTGTTGGTCCGCCGGGATGCCGATTCCGGAGTCCGAGACCGAGACGCGTGCCTCCTTTCCGGTGTGGGTGACCGCGACGCGGATCTTCCCCCCGGTGGGGCTGTACTTGAGGGCGTTCTCCAACAGGTTCGTCAGCACCTGCTCGAGCCGGCTGGCATCTCCCTGGACGAGGACGTCCTCCGCGCACTCCTCGTACTCGAGCGTGTGATGGGGGTTGACGGGACGCGGCTGCGCGAGGACCTCGCGGACGACCTCCCGGAGGCGCACGGGCACGCGTTGCATCTCCAGCCGTCCCGCTTCGACCCGCGAGGCGTCCAGCAGATCGTTGATCAGCGCCGAGAGCCGCCCCACCTGGGCGAGCGCCCTCTCCGCGAGTTGGGGAGGAAGGGGCTGCCCCGTGGCCGAGCGCTGCTTGAGCATCTGCAGGTGGAGCTTGAGGGGCGTGAGGGGCGTCTTCAGCTCGTGCGAGGCGATGGAGAGGAAGTCGTCCCGCACCCGGATGGCCTCGTGGGCCTCGTGCAGGGAGCGCTCCCGCTCCGCCCGCGCGCGGCGCTCGGCCGTCACGTCCCGGAAGCTCCAGACGCGGCCGATGATGGTGTCTCCCAGCCGCTGGGGACGTGAGTAGCGCTCGAGGACGTGCCCGTCGCGGAGCTCCACGGTGTCGAAGCTCTCCGCCTCGGGGCTCGCGTACAGCTCCTGGACGCGCGCGGCGTACTGCTCCGGGTGCTCGACCTGGGGGATGAGCGCCTCGAGGACCTGCCTGCCATCGCGCATGTTCAGCGGAAGATCGGGAACGCGCCAGAGGTCCTGGAACTTCTGGTTGAAGGCGGTGATCCGCTGCTCCCGGTCCGTCACGAGGAGCCCGTCCGCGGTCGAGTCGAGCGTGGCGCGCAGCAACGAGACCGTGTGCTCCAGACGCTCCCGGGCCTGACTCTGCTCGGTGACGTCCACCATGATGCCCTGCAGCTTGAGGGGAGTCCCGTTCTCCGACTTCACCGTGACGATGTCGCGCAGCCACACGGTGCGCCCGTCGGCGGCCACCATGCGGTACTCGAACTCGTGGGGCCTGCACTCGTGGGTGGCCTTCACGCAGAAGGAACAGGCCCAGTCCCGGTCCTCGGGATGGACGTGTTTCCGCCAGAAGTCCGGCTCCTGCATCCATTGTTGGATGGGATAGCCGAGCAGGCGCTCGGCCTGCTGGCTGACGAACGTGAAGCGGAAGTTCGCATCGGCTTCCCAGACGATGCCGTCGATGTTGTCGACGAGCTCGCTGTGGTGCAGGTGGGTCCGGCTGAGCTCCAGGAGCGACTGCTCCTCGTGGGGAGCGGCGGGTCCGGGACGCATGGACTCGAGCAGGCTCAAGCGGGCACACGCTCCGACGAGCTGACCTCCATTCCCGAAGACGGGAAGCACGACGGCCCGGGCCGGTTGTCCGCGAGACTCGCCCTCTGCGACCGCCTCCTTGCCCGTGAAGGCGGTGCGCAGCGCCGTGAGGAGCCAGGGCAGGGAGTCGAGGACCTCCTCGGCGGCCTTTTCCTCGGACTCGCCGTCCTTCCATCCACTGGCGGCCGCCAGCGCCTCGTCCATCCAGACGACCTGCCCGTGGCTGTCCACGATGAGCGTGGCTTGGAGGCTGACACCTACCTGGAGGAGCAGTTCGGGGATGGCTGGCTCGGCCAGGCGCGGGCGCTTCGTCAGGCCGGAAGCATTCAGTCCCTCTCTCATTCCATGAATGTCGACCATCGTCATGGATCGCTCTCCCCCGGCGACGAAGCGGCTCTGCGACTCCAATGAATCTGCAACATACCGTGGAGCCCACAATATTGGCTCCCCCCTCCCTTCCCGACCCGGCGGCCTGGGGTGGGGGCTCCCCGCTGACGGTCTTCCCTGCCCGAGCGCGTCAATTCTCTGGCGCTCCCCCTCGCCACCGGGTGGAATCGGCCCAGGCGCGAGCCCTCCTGGCTCGCGGAAGCTTCACCCACTTGTGAGGAGGGGAACACACATGGAGAACATTCCGGGGAACTATCCGGGAGGGCCTGGGCCGACGGATACGGCCGCGGCCCGGCAGCAGGTGTCCACGCCGGCCATCCTGTTGATGGTGACGGCCGGTCTGGGCATCGCGGGCGCGTTGTTGGGGTTGGTTCAGGCCATCGTGGGCGCCGGGGCCGTGACTCCGGAGATGCTCAATGATCCGAACATCCCGGCGGAGCTTCGCCCGTGGCTCGAGCGCTCCCAGTCCCTGGGCGCCGTGGGCAACATCCTCACGCTGGCGCTGAGCGGAGTGACGTTCTTCGGCGCGCTGAAGATGAAGAACCTGGAGAACTTCGGCCTGGCCATGGCCGCCTCCATCATCGCCCTCATTCCCTGCTTCGGGCCGTGCTGCTGCATCGGCATCCCGGTGGGAATCTGGTCGCTGGTGGTGCTCAACAAGCCCGAGGTGAAGTCCGCCTTCCGCTGAGCCCCTGAGGGCCCGGGGTGGGGAAGCTGCCCACCCCGGCCTTCTTCCAGGGGGAGAAGGGGCTCAGGCCACCTTCATGCCCTTGGGGATGACGACGACGCCGCCCGGGGTGACGTGGAAGCGGCGGCGGTCCTCCTCCAGGTCGTACCCGATGGTCATCCCCGGAGGAATCTCCACGTTCTTGTCGATGATGGCGCGGCGGATGCGGCAGCGCCGGCCGATGGTGACGTTCTCGAAGAGGATGGAGTCCTGGACCTCGGAGAACGAGTTGACGCGCACCTTGGGTGAGAGCACCGAGCGGTTCACGTGGCCGCCGGAGATGATGCACCCCTCGCTCACCAGCGAGTCGGTGGCGTGGCCCACGCGGTTGTTCTCCCGGTCGGCGAAGACGAACTTGGCCGGGGGGAAGTTGTTGGGCTGGGTGTAGATGGGCCAGCGGTCATTGTAGAGGTTGAAGACGGGGTCCACCTCCACCAGGTCCATGTTGGACTGGTAGTAGGTGTCGATATTCCCCACATCCCGCCAGTAGCCGCGCTCCTTCTCCTCCTGGCCGACGAGGACGTTCTGGGCGAAGTCGTACACGTAGACGGGCTCGCGCTTGTAGAGCTCGCTGATGATGGACTTGCCGAAGTCATGGGCGCTGGCCTCGTCGGCGGCGTCGCGCACCACCTCCTTGACGAGCGAGTCGGTGGAGAAGAGGTAGTTGCCCATGGAGGCCAGGCACATCCGGGGGTTGCCGGGCATGGGGGGAGGGTTCTTGGGCTTCTCCACGAAGCCGCGCATCCGCCCGTCGGGGCCCACGTCGATGATGCCGAACTCCTTGCCCTCCTCGATGGGGACGGGGATGGCGGCCACGGTGCAGGTGGCCTTGCGCTCCATGTGGAAGTCCAGCATCTGCTGGCAATCCATGCGGTAGACGTGGTCGGCACCGAAGACGAAGATGTAGTCGGGCTCCTCGTCGGTGATGATGTTGAGGTTCTGGTAGATGGCGTCGACGCTGCCCTTGTACCAGTCCATGCCGGTCCGCATCTGGGCGGGCACCGTCTCCACGTAGTGGCCGAGGAAGGCCGTCATCCGCCAGGCCCGGGACAGGTGCTTGTTGAGCGAGTCGCTCTTGTACTGGGTGAGCACCTTCATCCGGTAGATGCCGGAGTTGGCGAAGTTGGACAGCACGAAATCGATGATGCGGTAGCGCCCGCCGAAGGGAACGGCTGGCTTGGCGCGTTCACGGGTGAGGGGTTCCAGCCGGGTTCCGGCGCCCCCTGCGAGGATCATTGCCAGCGTTTTGGCCATAGGCCCGGCAAGTTACCCGTGGGTACGAGCCCTGCAAGGCCGCTGGAGGGCGTTCGTTGAGTACCCAAACCGGGGGACGGCGGGCCCTCGTGGCTTCCACCTGGGGAGCCGTGCTATGTCTTCCAGGCGATGGCTGGCGACGAAACCCGAGTAACCAAGATCTCCTCGATCAAGGAGCTCGCCCCGGTCGAGACGGAATGCTGCATCGTGCAGATTCACGGGCCGGAGCTGGGGAAGAAGTACACGCTCCAGGAGAGCGAGTTCACCATCGGGCGTGAAGAGGGCAACCACATCGTGGTGGACCTCGACAACGTCTCGCGCAAGCACGCGCGCATCCTCCGCCGGCAGGGGAGGATGTTCGTGCAGGACTTGGGCTCCACCAACGGCACCTACCTGAACGACCAGGAGGTGACGCAGGAGACGCCGCTGCGCAGTGGCGACCTCATCAAGGTGGGCGGCTCCATCTTCAAGTTCCTCACGGGCGACAACGTGGAGCTGCAGTACCACGAGACCATCTACACGCTGACGATCGTGGATGGCCTGACCGGGGTGAACAACAAGCGCTACTTCCTCGAGTACCTGGAGAGGGAGATGGGGCGCTGCCACCGCTACGGGCGCCCGCTGACGCTGGCGATGTTCGACATCGACTTCTTCAAGAAGATCAACGATGTGCACGGGCACCTGGCGGGTGACTACGTGCTGCGCGAGCTGGCGCAGACCATCAAGCGGCTGGTGCGCAAGGAGCAGTGCTTCGCGCGCTACGGCGGCGAGGAGTTCGCGCTGGTGGTCCCCGAGGACGGTGGGGACAAGGCGCGCATCTTCGCGGAGAAGATCCGCCGGTCCATCGAGGAGAAGCAGTTCGCCTTCGAGAACCAGGAGATTCCCGTCACCCTGTCCATCGGCGTGGCGGACATGACGCCGGACATGGTGGAGCCCCTGCAGTTCATCAAGGTGGCGGACGCCAACCTGTACAAGGCGAAGAAGACCGGGCGTAACCGGGTGGTCGGGTAGTGCTCCAGTAGACCCTCACCCCGTCCCTCTCCCAGGGGGAGAGGGTCTGACTCGAGTTCCCTCTCCCTCTGGGAGAGGGCCAGGGTGAGGGTCTTCCCTCTCAGGTTCCCTCGCGCAGATCCTCGAGCCGGCCCTTGGTGCCCGGCAGGTGGCCCGGCGCCATGCGCGTGTACAGGTACTGCACCGTGTCGTGCAGCGTCTCGTGGACGTCGCGCGCCCGGAAGCCCAGCTCGCGCTCGGCCTTCGAGGCATCCAGCCAGAACCAGTGCTCGCCGATGTCCACTTCCTGCGGATCCAGGGTGGGCTTCGTCCCGCGCCACTTCGCCACCCGCTCCAGCAGCTTCGCGCCGAGCACGTTCACCTGCGCGGGCAGCTTCAGCCGCGGCGCGGCCACGCCCGACAGGCGCTCCAGCCGGTGGAAGAAGTCCGACATGGACAGGTTCACGCCCATCAGGTGCCGGCCGTACACCTCGCCGCGCGTCAGCGCGTTCACGAAGGCGTCCGCCGCGTCCCGCGCGTCCACGAAGGACATGCCCCCGCCGGGCATGGCGGGAATCTCGCCCTGGAGGAACTTCATCACCGTCCAGGTGGAGCTCAGCCGGTCATCCCCCGGGCCCATCAGCAGGCTGGGGTTGAGCACCACGAGGGGGATGGCGTGCTTGCGGCAGTACTCCAGCGCGAGCTTCTCCTCGTAGATCTTCGACAGGTAGTACGGCCAGCGGCCCACGACGGTGATGGGGTAGTCGTCGTCCTCGGTGCCGACGCGCTCCTCCTTGGACACGGCGATGGTGCCCGAGGTGGAGGCGAGGATGACGCGCTGGACGCCGGCCTCGCGCACGTCGTGCAGCAGCTCGCGCGTGGCGTCCACGTGCAGCTCGTACATGCGCCGCGCGTCCTTGTCCTGGAAGGAGACGAGCCCCGCCAGGTGGTAGACGGCCTGCACGCCCCCGAGCGCGCGCCGCACCGCCTCGCGGTCCTTCAAATCCCCACGGACGTACTCCACCTTCTCGAAGGCGGGACCCGCGGGCTTCGAGCGGCCGATGAGGCGCACCTCATGGCCCGCGGCGACCAACCGCGGGACCAGGTGCGCGCCCAGGAAACCGGTGCCTCCGGTGACGAGCAGCTTCACGACTCACTCCCTCCCGAGGACAGCGCGCGGCGCTGCTCCTCCACCGTGGCGGACTCCGCGAAGCTCAGCACCCGGCCGGCGGCGAGCGCCCGGATGGAGTCCTCGGCCAGCTTCGTGGCGTAGCGGTAGCTCTCCGAGCGCGCCATGCCCTGCGTCTTCGCGCGCAGCATCTCGTACGTCAGCGCGGGCCCGATGTGGGCTCCCAGCTCGCGCGACTTGGGCAGCATGCGGCCCTTGGGCAGCGCCTCGTAGGCGCCCTTCACGTAGATGGGCAGCACGTCCACCTTGTAGGTGAGCGCGAGGTACCCCAGGGTGGGCTTGAACTCGAGCAGCTCTCCCGTCGTCGAGCGGGTGCCCTCGGGGAAGATGAGCAGGTTGAAGCCCTGCTGCAGGGCGCTGCCGGCCAACCGCAGCGACTCGCGCAGCGAGCCGTGCCGGTCCATGGGGATGAGGTCCGTGAAGTTCTCGAAGTACGCGCGCTTGAGCGGCGTGTCGAAGAAGTAGTCGCGCGCCGCGAGCGTGGTGAGCCGCTGTCCCTGCTCGCCGAGCACCACCTTGATGAGCCCCATGTCCAGGTGGCTCGTGTGGTTGGCGATGACGAGGAAGTTGCGGTTCATCGGGATGAAGGGCTCGCCCGTCACCTTCACGTCGAACATGCCGCCGAAGAGGGCCTGCTGGCCGAGCCGCACCAACTGCCGGCCCACCGCCACCAGCGGCTCCGGCACCGGAATCTCGACCTCCTCGGACCTCTCGGCCTCGCGGGAGATGTCCTTGGCGCGCGTCTCCACGGCGGGGCGGCGCCCGCTGGCGACCACCAGCTTGCGCAGATCCTCCACCGTCTGCACGTGCGTCAGATCGTTCACCGCGGGCAGCGGCACACCGGCCTGCTCCAGGGCCACGGACAGCTCGGTGAGCATCAGCGAGTCCAGCCCCAGGTCCACCGAGAGACGGGCCTCGGGGCGGATGTCGGTGAGGGGCTTGTTCACCACCTCGGCGATGAGCGGGTAGAGCCAGTCGGCGACGCCGCCGGTGCCCTGCACCTTCTCGCGGGCCTTCTCGCCCGAGGAGGCCAGCCGCTCCAGCCGCTTGAGCTCCTCCACCACCACCTTGCGCTTCACCTTGCGCGACGAGGTGCGCGGCAGCTCGCCGTCCCAGAAGCGCAGCACCTTCACGCGGCGGTAGAAGGGCATCTCCATGCCCGTCTTGCGGAAGTGCTCCTCCAGCTCGCGGCGCACCTCCTCGCGCGGCCGCTCCTTGTAGTCGGGCACGCACAGGCAGGCGACCTTCTCTCCGCCGGCCTCGTCGGGCAGGCCGACGATGGACAGCTCCTTGATGTGCGAGTGGGGGCCGTACACCTCCTCGAGCTCGTCCGGGTACACGTTCTTCCCGTTGGCGTCGATGATGACGTCCTTCTTGCGGCCCATCAGGTACAGCCGGCCCTCGGCGTCCAGGCGCCCCAGGTCGCCGGTGTACAGCCAGCCCTCCTTGAGGACGGCGTCGGTGGACTCCTTGTCCCCGAAGTAGCCCGTCATCACGTTGGGGCCGCGGGCGAGCACCTCGCCGATGCCCTCGTTGTCCGGTTCGAGGATGCGCAGCTCGATGCCGGGCAGCGCCTTGCCCACCGTGCCCGGCTGACGCTTGTTGACGTTCGTCTCGGACACCGTCAGCACCGGGGCCGCCTCGGTGAGGCCATAGCCCTCGATGATGTTGAAGCCCATCTGGTGGAAGGCCTTGTGCACGTCGTCCGGCAGCGCCGAGCCTCCCGACACCAGGAACTTGATCTTCCCGCCGAACTTGCGGTGCACCGGCCAGAAGAGCAGCTTGCCCAGGTTGAGGCTGCTGCGGTTGCGCAGCTCGCCGTGCGCCGCCATGAGCGACTTGAGCGCCTGCTCCACCAGCGGCGGCCGGCTCGCCATCTCCTGCGTCACCTTGCGGTGCAGCAGCTGCCACAGCGCGGGCACGCCAATCATGGCCGACACACGGCCCGTCTCGAACACCTCGCCCAGCCGGTCCGAGGTGAGCTCGTCGATGTAGGTAATCTCCGTGCCGCGCGAGAAGGGCGTGAGGAAGCCGGCGGAGAACTCGAAGGTGTGGTGCAGCGGCAGCACGGAGAGGACGCCGTCGCCCACGCCCACGTCGAATGCGCCCGCCAGCTTCGCGATGAGCGAGGCGAAGTTGCGGTGGGTGAGCATCACGCCCTTGGGCGTGCCCGTGGTGCCCGAGGTGAAGATGAGGCTGGCCACGTCGTCCGCGGCGGCCGTGCGGCGTACCGGGCCGATGCTGTCCGGGTACGCCGGATCTCCACTCATCGCCTCGGCGAGGCTGGCCACGCGCGTGGACAGGCCCGCCGCGGTGAGCGACGCCTGGATGCCGGGGAGGTCCTCGGCCGTCTGCTCCGAGAGCAGCAGCACCTTCGCCTCGGAGCGCCGGGCGATGTTGACCACCTCCGACTCGGTGAGGCTCGGGTCCACCGGCACGGCGGTGGCGCCCGCGCGCAGGATGCCGAAGTAGGAGACGGGCCACTCGGGCCGGTTCTCCGAGAGGATCATCACCCGCTCGCCGCGCTTCACGCCTTCCTTCATCAGGAAGCTGCCCACGCGGTTGGCGTAGCGGTTGACCTCGCCGTAGGTGAGGCGCTCCTCCTTCTCGTCGGCGGCGTAGCGGAAGGCCACCCGGTGGCGCCACGCGTTGACGCTGGCCTCGAGCATCTCCAGCAAGTCCCTGTGCGCGGGGATGACGGTGCGCTTCTTCGTCTCCTCCTCGAGGCCCGGGAACACCCACTTCTCCAGGCCGGGCAGGTGGGTGTCGAGGAAGTAGACGCGCCAGTCGATGGCCTCCGGGGCCCAGGGAATGCGGACCCGGTCATGGTGGGCCATGCGCGCGTACACCGAGCGGGTGTTGTCGCAGCGGAAGACGTAGCGGTTGTCGTAGAGGAAGGGGAGGAAGAGCTCGATGAGCCCCACCAGGCTCATGGCCTGGTTCTCCACGTCGTCCAGCTTCTCTCGGGCGCGCTCCAGCACGGCCTGCACCGAGGGCGCGCCCCAGGCGGGCTTCACCTCGTCGATGACCTGACGCAGGAAGCGCGCGCCCTTGACGAACATGGGGGCGCTGAGGTTCTCGAACACCGGGCGGCTCACCGGCATCGGCTCGACGCGCGAGCGCAGCTCGTTGAGCAGCGCGTTGCCCGTCTCCTTGTTGCGGTAGTAGCGGCGCCGGTACAGGCCCACCAGCTCGATGGAGCGGCTGGCGTAGAACGGATTCACGTCACCGCTGGACAGGTGGTAGACGCGCCGCTCCTCCACCTGCATGGAGTGCGCGGTGATGCCGATGGTGGCGCCGGCCACCTGGTCCACCGGGATGATGTCCAGGATGGCGCGCTCGCCCGCGGGGATGTTGCGATGGCCCTTGATGCCGGCGAAGGCCAGCGGCGCCGACGTGGTGAAGCCCTCGTTCCACCCGGGGAAGGGGAAGTGCTGGGCGGACTCCACGATGGAGGGCCGGACGATGGCGTAGCGCAGGCCCGGCGTACTGGCCATGACCTGCTCGCCCAGGCTCTTGGTGTACGTGTACGTGTTGGGCCAGCCCCAGTGCTTCGCCCGCTCCATGCCGGCGCGCACCAGCTCGCCGGAGAGCCACAGCTTGCGCTCACGGCCCACCGCCAGGCGCAGCGTCTTCTCGTCCGTGGCGTCGCGGCCCTCCTGCTCCAGCCGCTCCAGCGCCTTCTTGCGGAAGAGGGATGCCAGCGCCTTGTCATCCGCCTGCTCGCGCAGCCGGGCCACGATTTTTTCCGCGTCCGCGAGCTCCTGCTCCAGGCTGAAGTCGCGCCCGTCCAGCTCGTCCCGGCGCGGGAAGTAGCCCACCACGTCCTCGTCCTCGAAGACGAGCCCGCTGCGGTTGCCGGCCACGAAGGCGGTGGACATGTGCACCAGCGGCACGCCCCACTTGAGCGCCAGCTCCACGGTGTACTTCACGCCGTGGGTGTTGACGTTGAGGCCCACCTCCAGCGACGGGTTGAAGGACACCAGGCCCGCGCAGTTGATGATGGCGGACACCTTGCCGGTGAGCGCGTCCGCCTGCTCGGGGGTGAGGCCCATGAGCGGGTCGGTGATGTCGCCGTCGAGCACCTCCACCTTGCGGCGGATGAACTCCAGCGCGCCTGCCTCGCCATAGGTGTCGCGCAGCGGCTGGAAGGGCTCGCTGGTGGCCACCTTGTCGAAGAAGCGCCGCTCGGCGGACGGGGCACTGCCCTTGCGCACCAGCACATAGAGCTTGTCCAGCACCTCGCCGTAGCGCGACAGGAGCATGGACAGGGTGACCTTGCCCACGAAGCCGGTGGAGCCCGCGAAGAGCAGGCGCTTGCCGGTGAAGACCTGGGTGACGTTCAGCTCGGGGAGACTCATCGTGGGGAATCCGGGGGGCTTACTTCACGTCGACCATGACGGTGGGGGCGATGCGCAGCAGGCTGATGCTGGCCGAGCGGCCCATGAAGCCGCGCGCCTCCTCGATGGCCTCGGTGAGGGTGTCGGTGCGGTCCCAGCCGAGCAGGGCCGGGACGTGGTTGTTCTCCGCGCCCGCGACGATGACCTTGCCCACGTGCTGGCGGCCGTTCTCGCCCCAGTACCACATGTAGAGCGGGTGCACGCCGTGGTAGGCGTTGCCCTTGCGGTACAGGTGCACGTAGCTGGGGTTCTCCGCGAACTCGCGCTCGTACTTCTGTTCGATCTGCACCGCGTCACGCGTCTCGGGCAGCACCCGGTTGAAGAACTCGATGTAGCTGGGGTGCTGGACGGGATCGAACTCGTCGAAGGCCGGGTGGGTGAGGATGAGCACACCGCCCTTCTTCACCAGCGGCACGCCGCGGTTGAGGTTGAAGAAGTAGCCCAGCCCCATCACCTGCACCAGCAGCGGGTTGAGGATGGAGTTGACGCTGTAGGGCGAGATGAACGGGATGGGGAAGATGACGATGTCGCTCTGCCCCTGCACCGGCACCACGTACTGCTGCCAGCTCTTCTCCAGCGTCTTGGCGTGGGTGGGCTCGGTGGCTCCGGCGAACACGCCCGTCACGTCATAGGGCGCGGGGATGGAGTTGAGCACCTTGCGCGCCGCCGCGCGCGGCATCTTCGACAGCGCGTAGCGCATGGCGTGGAACTTCAGCCGGTCGCCCTCGGTGTAGTCCTCCTCCTTCTTGTGGAGGAAGTCCACGCCCGGGCCGAACATGCGGTTGTTCAGCGCCGTCTCGATGTGGAACACCTTGAGGTGCTTGTCGATCGCCTTGCCGATGCGCTCGTTGCGCCGGTACAGCTCGCTGTGGCCCGGCTCCATGTAGCTCTTGGACTCGCGGATCGTCTTCGGGTTGTGGTGCGCCCGGAGGCTCGCGTAGTTGGCCACGCCGGTGCCCATGGACTTGTGACCGCCGTTCATGGGCACGAAGTTGACGTTGACGTAGACGATGAGGTCGCTCTCGGCCACGCGCCGGTTGACGGCCACCACGTGCGAGCCGCACGGGGTGCGCTCCAGCTCCACCATGCCGTCCGGATCCTCGGCGTCATGGTTGTAGTACCGGTCCGGGTAGTAGGCGTCGTAGATCTTCTGGCCCACCATGCGCCGCATCTCGCCCTCCGTCATGCGGCGGTGCAGGGCGTTGGCGATGACCAGGTGGATGTCGTCCACGCCCGAGTCGGCGCACAGCTCCAGCACCACCTCGAGGATGGACTGGCGCACGTCCGGCGTGGCCATGGGGGGCAGCGGGACGGAGATGTCGTCGATGACGCAGGTGAGCTTCATCCCCGGGCGGAGCAGGGCGTGCAGCGGCTCCATGCCCTCGGGGTGGTTGATGGCCCAGCGGATGGCGGCCTTGACGTTGGGCACACCGGCCAGGGGCGGCCGGGGGAAGATGACCCGGGTGCCCACGGGCAGGTTCTCGAGGAGGAAGTTCTCCCCGGAGAAGAGCGCCCGCGGGGGGCTGCCCTTCTCGGTGATGACCACCTGGCTTTCCTCGTCGTAGAGCTTCTGGAGCGTCTTGAGCGGGCGCATGTCGAAGGGGGCTTTCCGTTACTTGAGGTCGAGGATGGGCCAGTTGTAGGCCCGGGCGATGGAGCGCAGGCGCATGTCCGGGTTGACGGCGGTGGGCCGTCCCACGACGGACAGCATCGCGTAGTCGGAGGCGCTGTCGGAGTAGCCGTGGCACTGCTCGAGCGCCAGGCCCTCGCGCACGCAGTAGGAGCGGATGGCGTTGGCCTTGTTCGCTCCCTCGATGATGGGGGGAATCACCTTGCCGGTGGCCTTGCCGCCGACGAACTGCATCTTGTTGGCGATCATGTCGTCCGCGCCCAGGTAGCGGGCCAGCGGGCGCATGCTGAAGTCCAGCGCTCCGGTGACGAGCACGATGCGGCAGCCGACGCGGCGCGCCTGATCGATGAGGTCACGCGTCTGCTCGTAGAGGGCGGGCTTGAGCACGTCCTCGAACATGTCCTCGGCGATGGAGACGAGCCGGTCCTCGGACAGGCCGGCGTAGTACCGGTAGAAGAATTCGTTGAAGGCCTTGCGATTCACCGCGTCCATGGCGGCGAAGAGGGGCACGCTCGCGGCGGTGGACAGGGTCCTCCCCAGGGTTCCCAGCAGCGAGCCCCGGTTCATCGCGTAATAGGCGTAGACGTGGACGACGTTGGTCTTCACCAGCGTCCCGTCGACATCGTAGAAGGCAGCTTTCGCGGGCATGGACAAGGCGGGCTTCCTGACATTGGAGTCCGGCGTGTGTCAACCGCGCTAATGGCCGCTGAATTCGCCGAATGCGACGGAGAAGGCCGGGCAGGGGCCGCTGAGCGGAGCAGTCGAGCAACCTGCGCTTTCCCCGGGTAGCTTGAGGGCTTCGCGCGCTCATCGATGCGCGGCCGCGGGGCCTTCACCGACCGCCTGCCCGGTGCGCACGAGCCGACACGGCGCACGGCCCTGGGCCGCCCGCTGTGGGTTTTTGGGATACATCAGATGGGACCGACTCCACCCGCGGCCCTCACTCCGAGGACTTGCCGACCGGGATGCCGTGGGCCTCGAACCACGGGAGGCGCTGGGGCGTTCCGTCGATGTCGAAGACCACGTCCCTCATCTGGATGTCCACGTGTGGCGTGGACACGTCGTCCTCGAGCTTGATGGTCACCGTCACGGTTCCCGCCGTGGCCAGGTACTTCCTGTAGGGCCTGATGCGTCTCGGGTTCTCCCCGCAGATGGTGTTGAAGAGGATCTGCCCCCTCCACTGCGCCAACTCCGCGCGCGGGTCGGGAAGCTCGAAGGTGGTCGTGGTCGTCTGGTGGGCCAGGGCCGCCTGTCTCACCAGATCCTCCACGGTGAAGCTCAACGCGCTCTCTTCCGCATGACCGCCCAGGTAGAGGGTGAGATCCTCGCAGCCCGCCATCGTCCAGACGAAGTCCGTTGGCCGCAGATCCGGCTGCTCCAGGTGTGTGAGCTCACAGCTCGTGACGACGAGAGCGAGCAAGAGCCACTGCAAGCGCATGGTGGTGCCTCCTCCTGCGTGTTCCACCGTCTCGCGATGCAGTGGCCATTCCAACGCGTGCTCACACGGGACGTCTGACGGCTCTGTGTGGCAGGTGACTCGGAAATCCCAGGGACCGTGAGCCCTCCTGATGGATTTCCGCGATCTTCGTGGGGCGTACGACAGAACCAGACGCGCGGATGCCGCGCTCACAACCAGCCCTGCTCCCTGTACCAGCGGGCGCTGCGGCGGATGGAGTCGGCCGGGTCCCTCGTGGCGCGGAAGCCCAGCAGGCGCTCGGCCCTGGCGCTCGAGCACGTCCAGGCCGGCACCAGCAGCTGCCGCGCGAACTTCCGGTTGAGCGGCAGGCGTCGGCCCGTCACCCGCGTCACCCCATCGGCCACGGTCGCCAGCGCCGTCAGTACACCAGGCGACAGTCGCACCGTGCGCGGCTTCACCCCCAGCTCCGCGGCCGCGAGGTCCTGCAGTTCCTCCAGCGTGAAGGGCCGGGGGTGACCTATGAAGAAGGATTGGCCAAGGGCCTCCTCTCGCTCGGCCAGCAGCAACAGCAGGTCCACCACGTCCTCCACGTCCACCAGCGTCAGTGGCCGGGGTCCACCGCCCAGTTCCAGCCGCAGACCCCGCGATACCAGCTTGAAGATGAGGAGGTTCTCGCGGTCCCCCGGCCCCACGATGCGCGGCGGGCGCACCACCGTCACCGGCAGCCGATCCGCGTACGAGAAGGCGATGCGCTCGGCCTCGGCCTTGCTCTCGCCGTACCACTCCGCGGGCCGCAGCGGATCCTCCTCTGTCCGGGGCCTCTCCGGCGTGGAGGGCCCCGAGGCGCCCAGCGAGCCGGCCAGCACCAGCCGCGGCTTCTTCCCGGAGGAGGCCACCAGGGCCTCGCACAACAGCCGGGTCCCCTCGGCGTTGACGCGCAGGAAGTCCTCGCGCGTGGCGGCGCGGCGCAGGCCCGCCAGGTGGAAGACCACGTCCCGTCCCTGGACGGCGCGGGCCAGGCTGGCCGCGTCCGTCACGTCTCCGTCCACCCTCTCGTACTCCAACCCGATCAGACCCGACACGTCACTTCCGGGACGGATGAAACAGGTTGCTACATGTCCCCTCGCGGTGAGCGCGCGCACCAGCCAGGAGCCCAGGAAACCGTTCGCGCCAGTGATGAGTGTGTTCAACATGGTGTGCTTTCCCCGAGAAAACACTCTTCCCTTCCGAGGGAGAACCACTATTTTCCCCTCGGCCCTCAGAGGGAAAAATGCAGCGGAGGGCTGTTTTTCGGCCTCGGGCGTGCTAGGAGCGCTCGACGGCTCAGGGTGTGAACAAGCCGTGCAACGCCCCTGGACACTGGAATCAGGGGGAGGAGATCCGAACAGAATGGCCGCCAAGAAGACCACCGCCGCGAAGAAGGCTCCCGCCGCGAAGAAGGCTCCCGCCGCCAAGAAGTCCGCGGCTGGCAAGCGCAAGCCGAACGCGGCGTTCATGAAGGAGATGACTCCGTCCGCCGCTCTGGCGGAGATCGTCGGCAACAAGCCGCTGCCCCGCACCCAGGTCGTCAGCAAGATCTGGGACTACATCAAGAAGAACAACCTCCAGGATGCCAAGAACAAGCGGCAGATCAACGCCGACGACAAGCTCAAGCCCATCTTCGGCGGGAAGAAGTCCGTCACCATGTTCGAGATGACGGCGCTGGTGAACAAGAACCTGACCTGATCAGGGACCGGTTTCGTCGGCCGCGAGGCCTGGAGGGCTCGTCACCTGAGTGGCGGGCCCTCTGCATTTCAGGGGGCGGACGGCCGGGAGAGCGTTGGCTAGCGTGCGGAACGGCGCCTCCGTGGTGGTCAGAAGCGCCCGTCGGCCCTACGACTGCATGTCATATGCGACTCGAGGGGACTGCAGTGTCGGCAGGAGAAGGGACGATGGGGCAGGCGGGCGTGGAAACACTGGCTGGGACGTTGTACGGGCGCGTGCGTGAGGAGCTGTTGGGTCGCGCCACGCCGCTGTCCACCTACCGCATCCAATTGCACAAGGGCTTCCCCTTCACCGCCGCGAGGGAGATGGTGCCCTACCTGGCGCGGTTGGGGCTGACGGACATCTACTGCTCGCCCTACCTCAAGGCGAGCCCGGGCAGCACCCACGGCTACGACTGCGTGGACCACAAGCTGCTCAACCCGGAGGTGGGCTCGGCCGAGGAGCACGCGGCCTTCTGTGCCACGGTGCGTGAGCACGGGCTGGGGCAGGTGCTGGACGTGGTGCCCAACCACATGGGCATCGACGCCTTCAACCCGCTGTGGTTCGACGTGCTGGAGAACGGCCCCTCGTCGCTGTTCGCGCGCTTCTTCGACATCGACTGGGCCCCGGTGAAGGACGAGCTGAAGGACAAGGTCCTCCTGCCGGTGCTGGGGGACCAGTACGGGGTGGTGCTGGAGCGGGGGGAGCTGAAGCTGGGCTTCCGGGACGGGGCCTTCGTGGTCCACTACTACGACCGCGTCCTGCCGGTGGCTCCCGGGCAGTACGGGCGGGTGCTGCGCCGTGACCTGGAGGGACTGGAGAGCCGGGTGGGGTTGGAGCATCCGCACCTGCTGGAGCTGCACTCCATCCTCACCGCCATCCGCAACCTGCCCTCGCGCACGGAGACCGAGCGCTCCCTGGTCATCGAGCGCAACCGGGAGAAGGAGGTCATCAAGCGCCGCCTGGCCGCCCTGGTCGAGGCCAGCCCCGAGGTGGCCGCCCACATCGAGACCAACGTGCGGGCCATCAACGGCACTCCGGGCAACCCGCGCTCCTTCGACGAGCTGGACGCGCTGCTGGAGGGGTGCTGCTACCGGCTGGCCGACTGGCGCGTGGCGGGCGAGGAGATCAACTACCGCCGCTTCTTCGACATCAACGGGCTGGCCGCGATCCGGGTGGAGGACCCGGACGTGTTCGCCGAGGCCCACCAGCGCATCTTCGACTGGCTGCGTCAGGGGTGCGTCACCGGGTTGCGCATCGACCACCCGGACGGGCTCTATGATCCGACGGCCTACTTCCTCAACTTGCAGGAGCAGTACTTCGTGGAGCGGGCCAGGGCCCTCTTCGACGCCGAGCATGGCGCGCAGTCCGCGCGGTGGCCGGAGGTGGAGCGGCGGCTGCGCGAGCGGTGGCAGGCGGAGGCGGGGGCGCACGTGGACTCGCCGTTGCGCAAGGCGCTCTTCGTGGCGGTGGAGAAGATTCAAGGCGGCCGCGAGCGCATCCCCGAGGGCTGGGCGGTGCATGGCACCACCGGCTACCGCTTCGCCAACGCGGTGGGAGGCATCTTCGTGCGGCCGGATGCCGAGGCGTCGCTGACGGAGACGTACTACCGCTTCATTGGCAAGACGCTGGACTTCGAGGAGCTGGTCTACGAGAAGAAGCGCCTCATCCTGCGCGACTTCATGGCCAGCGAGCTGAACATGCTCGCCCACCGGCTCAACCGCGTCTCGGAGATGAACCGGCGCTCGCGCGACTTCACCCTCAACAGCCTGAGGCGGGCGTTGGCGGAGTTCATCGCGCTCTTCCCCGTCTACCGCACCTACGTGGACGACTGGCGGCCGGAGCTGGACGCGCGCGACGTGCGCTACATCCGCGACACCCTGCGGCACGCCAAGGCGCGCAACGCCACCCTCAACGCCAGCATCTTCGACTTCCTGGGAGACGTGCTGCTGCGGCGCTACCCGGAGCACCTGGGGCCGCACGAGCGGGCGGAGATGCTGGCCTTCGCCATGAAGGTGCAGCAGGTGACGGGCCCCGTCATGGCCAAGGGGCTGGAGGACACCGTCTTCTACGTCTACAACCGGCTCGTCTCCCTCAACGAGGTGGGTGGAGAGCCGGAGCAGTTCGGCACCACCGACGACATCTTCCACTCGCGCAACCAGGAGCGCGCCGAGCACTGGCCGGCGAGCATGCTCACCACCAGCACGCACGACACCAAGCGCAGCGAGGACGTGCGCGCGCGCATCAATGTCCTCTCGGAGGTACCCGAGGAGTGGCGCCAGCGGGTGGCTCGCTGGTCGAAGCTCACCGAGGCCCACCGCACCTCGCTGCCCGAGGGCCCCGCGCCCAGCTCCAATGACGAGTACCTCTTCTACCAGACGGTCGTGGGCGCCTGGCCCATGGGCCCCTCCCTCTCCGAGGAGGCCCTCGCCCAGTTCCGCGGCCGCGTCCGCGACTACATGCTCAAGGCCATCAAGGAGGCCAAGGTCCGCACCTCGTGGACCAACGCGGATCCGTCCTACGAGGAGGGCGTGTCGCGCTTCGTGGAGGCCTGCCTGGACCCGGCCAGGAGCCGCGCCTTCCTGGACGACATCCGGTCCTTCAAGCGCCACATCGAGCGGGCCGGGCAGCACAACGCGCTGGGTCAACAGCTGATGAAGCTGACCTCGCCCGGGGTGGTGGACACCTACCAGGGCTGCGAGCTGTGGGACCTGTCCCTGGTGGATCCCGACAACCGCCGGCCGGTGGACTACACCCTACGGGCCCGGCTGCTGGAGGAGTTGGACCGGGAGGCGGCGGCGGACCGTCCGGGCCTGTGCACCCGGCTGACGGCGAACATGGACGATGGCCGCATCAAGCTCTTCGTGCTGGCCGAAGGCCTGCGCCTGCGCAAGCGCCAGGCGGCCCTCTTCCGGCAGGGCGGGTACCGGGCACTCTCCCTGGCGGGCCCGCGCGCGAACGCGGTGATCGCCCTGGCCCGGGAACACGGACAGTCCGTCGTCATCGCCGCCGCACCGCGCTATACGCTCTCCGCCCTGGCCGCCCCCGGAGGGCTCGCGGGGGCGTATGAAGAAACGTCGCTGGAGCTGCCCGGTTCCTATGCGAGCATGACGTTCCGGGATGTGTTCACCGGGCAGGAAGTCCGGCCGGGTCGTCAGGCGGGTGGCGCGGTGCTGCCCCTGGCCCCCCTGCTGGTGGGCTTCCCGCTGGTGCTGTTGGAGAGGAGCGATGGATGAAGCGGGCGGAGGTGCTACCGGGCAAGCCGTATCCCCTGGGCGCCACGTACCTTGGTAACGGAGTCAACTTCGCCGTCTTCAGCGAGCATGCGCGGAAGATGGAGGTGTGCGTCTTCGACTCGCAGGACCCCTCGCGCGAGCTGCGCCGCTACGTGCTGCCCGAGCAGACCCAGCACGTGTGGCACGGCTTCATCCCGGGGCTGCAGACGGGCACCCTCTATGGCCTCCGCGCCCATGGCGCCTACGAGCCCCGGCGCGGTCTGCGCTTCAACCCGAACAAGCTGCTGGTGGACCCCTATGCCCGTGCCCTGCACGGGAAGGTGGACTTCTCCTCTCCCGTGTACGCCTATGTGCCCGGGCACGAGGAGCAGGATCTCGGCTTCGACACCCGTGACAGCGCCCCCGGCGTGCCCAAGGGCGTGGTGCTCACCGACGACTTCGACTGGGAGGGGGACGGCCCTCCCCTGGTGCCCTGGAACCGGACGCTCCTCTACGAGGCCCACGTGAAGGGCCTCACGAAGCTGCACCCCGCCATCCCCGAGCACCTGCGCGGCACCTACGCGGCCATGGCCCACCCGGCCATCCTCGAGCACCTCCAGAAGCTGGGCGTCACCGCGGTGGAGCTGCTCCCCATCCACTCCCACGTCGACGAGCCCTTCCTCGTCAACAAGGGCCTCACCAACTACTGGGGCTACAGCACCCTGGGCTACTTCTCCCCGGATTCGCGCTTCAGCTCCTCGGGCTCGCGCGGCGGCCAGGTGGCCGAGTTCAAGTCCATGGTGAAGGCGTTCCACCGCGCCGGCATCGAGGTCATCCTCGATGTCGTCTACAACCACACCTGCGAGGGCAACCACCTCGGGCCCACCCTGTCCTTCAAGGGCCTGGACAACTCCGCCTATTACCGGCTGTCGGAGAAGGATCCGCGCTACTACCAGGACTTCACCGGCACGGGAAACTCGTGGAACGCCACCCACCCGTACGCGCTCCGGCTCGTCATGGACTCGCTGCGCTACTGGGTGCAGGTGATGCACGTGGACGGCTTCCGCTTCGACCTGGCCACCACGCTGGGGCGCGACAGGCACGGCTACGACACCCGCGCCGCCTTCTTCCAGATGGTGCACCAGGATCCGGTCCTCAGCCAGGTGAAGCTCATCGCAGAGCCCTGGGACGTGGGCGACTTCGGCTACCAGGTGGGCAACTTCCCCGTCCTGTGGAGCGAGTGGAACGGCAAGTACCGCGACACCATCCGCCGCTACTGGAAGGGCGATGAGCGGCAGGCGGCGGAGATCGGCTACCGGCTCACCGGCTCCTCGGACCTGTACGCGCTGAGCGGCCGCAAGCCCACCGCGAGCGTCAACTTCATCACCGCCCACGACGGCTTCACCCTGCACGACCTGGTCACCTACAGCCAGAAGCACAACGAGGCGAACCTGGAGGAGAACCGGGACGGGGCCAACGACAACCACTCGTGGAACTGCGGCGTGGAGGGCGAGACGACGGACCCCGTGGTCAACACCCTGCGCGAGCAGCAGAAGCGCAACCTGCTCGCCACGCTCTTCCTGTCCCAGGGCGTGCCCATGCTGCTGGCCGGCGACGAGATGGGCCGCACCCAGCGCGGCAACAACAACGCCTACTGCCAGGACAACGCGCTGTCCTGGGTGGACTGGAACCTCACCGAGTCCCAGCTCAAGCTGCTGGACTTCACCATCCTCCTGAGCCGGCTGCGCCGCGAGCAGCCGGTGCTCACCAAGCGCAAGTTCTTCCGCGGCTCCCACATCTGGGACAGCAAGCTGAAGGACCTGGCCTGGTTCCGCCCGGACGGGCAGGAGATGAAGAAGGAGGACTGGGAGAAGCCCTATCTGCCCTCCATCGGCTTCCTGCTGGGCGGCGATGCCATCGCCACGCCGGACGACGAGGGCAACCGCATCGTCGGGGACACGCTCCTGGTGCTGATGAACGTGCACCACGAGCCCATCACCTTCCACCTCCCGGCCATCGAATGGGGCGCGGACTGGGAGGAGGTGGCGGACACCGGGCAGTCGCGCGTGTCCCTGCACACCCATACGCCCGCGGGTGGCACCGTGGTGGTGGCGGGACGGGCCCTGGTGGTCTTGCGCCGCCCGGCGACGGAATAGCCGCAAGGATGTCGACTGCCGGGCTCCCTCCCGCTATACGGGGGGGTCGGCTGTCTCCAGCCGGATCAGGGAAACACGCTCGTGAACATACAAGTCGCGCTCTGGGTGGGCTTCAACGTCTTCGTGCTGGCGATGTTGGCCCTGGATCTGGGCCTCTTCCATCGCAAGGAGCACGTGGTGACGCCCAAGGAGGCGGGTGGGTGGACGATCGTGTGGATCGCCCTCAGCCTGCTGTTCTGCGGGGGTCTCTGGTACTTCGGCTACTGGACCACCGCCCAGTCCATGCAGTGGGTGACGGCCTACGTCATCGAGTACGCGCTCTCGGTCGACAACCTCTTCGTCTTCCTCATGGTGTTCGCCTACTTCCGGGTGGCCCTGGAGGTGCAGCACCGGGTGCTCTTCTGGGGCATCATGGGCGCGTTCATCATGCGCGCCGTCCTCATCCTGGCCGGCACCGCGCTCGTGCAGCGCTTCCACTGGCTGCTCTACATCTTCGGCGCCTTCCTCGTCTTCACCGCGGCGAAGATGGCCTTCTCCAAGGAAGACGACGATGCCGCGGACCCCGAGCAGACCTTCATCGTGAAGCTGTCCCGGCGCATGCTGCCGGTGGCCCGGCAGGGCGAGGGCAGCAACTTCTTCACCATCGAGGACGGCCGGCGCAAGGTGACGCCCCTCTTCCTGGTGCTCATGGTGGTGGAGGCCACGGACCTGCTCTTCGCCCTGGACTCCATCCCCGCCGTGCTGGGCATCAGCCAGGATCCCTTCATCGTCTACACGTCCAACGTGTGCGCCATCCTGGGCCTGCGCTCGCTCTTCTTCGTGGTGTCGAGCCTCATGGAGAAGTTCCACCTGCTCAAGCTGGGCCTGGCCGCCATCCTCGGCTTCGTGGGCATGAAGATGCTCGTCGTCTTCTTCGACATCCACGTCCCCATCGGCCTGTCGCTGGGCGTCATCGGTGGCATCCTGGTGGCCTCCATCGTGGCCTCGCTCATCTGGCCGAAGCCGCAGGTGCCCGCGGAACTGGAGCAGCCCCGGCGGGACCGGGAAGGCGCCAACTCCTGAGCCCCTGGGGGGTTGGCTCGTTTGGCTTGCGTCCGGGCGGCGAGACAGCCAATTGTGAGGCATGTCGTCCACGACCACTGAAGGCATCCGCGTCACCGTGAAGCCCGCCTACTGGCCGGAGCGGAGCGCCCCCGAGTCCCACCAGTACGCGTTCATGTACACGGTGGAGATCCTCAACGAGGGCGGAGAGCCGGCGCAGCTGCGCAGCCGCCATTGGATCATCACCGACGCGACCGGGAAGATAGAGGAGGTGAGGGGCGAGGGGGTCGTGGGCAAGCAGCCCCGGCTGGCTCCTGGGGAGCGCTTCGAGTACACGAGCTGGGCGCAGCTGCGCACCCCCTTCGGCTCCATGCGTGGCACCTACACGATGGAGCGGGCGGACGGGCGGCAGTTCGAGGCCCGCATCGGCGAGTTCGCCCTCACGCTGCCCCACGCGCTGCACTAGGCCATGAGCTCCAAGCGGAAGGGTCTGCTGCTGGTCAACCTGGGGACGCCGGATGCGCCTGAAACCGGCGCCGTGCGCCGCTACCTGCGCGAGTTCCTCAGCGACCCGCGCGTGGTGGACATCCACCCGGTGGGGCGCTGGTTCCTCCTCAACCTCATCATCCTGCCCTTCCGCTCGCCGAAGAGCGCGCACGCCTACCGCACCATCTGGACGGAGCAGGGTTCGCCGCTGCTGGTGTACTCGCGGGGCCTGGCGGAGGCCGTGGCCGAGCGGCTGGCCGGTGAGTACGAGGTGGAGCTGGCCATGCGCTACGGCAACCCGTCGCTGCCGGACGCGGTGGCGCGGCTCCGGGCGCGAGGGGTGAGTGACTTCACCGTGATGCCCCTCTACCCGCAGGAGGCGCCGTCCTCCTCGGGCTCCTCGCTGGCGCGTACCTACGAGGTGCTGGCCGACCCCTGGGACGTGCCCAACGTGCGCTCCGTGCCGGCCTTCTACGACCACCCGGCCTTCCTGGACGCCTTCGCGCGGGTGGCGCGCCCCGTCATCACCGAGGCCCGGGCGGACCACGTCCTCTTCAGCTTCCACGGTGTGCCCGAGCGCCACGTGCGCCGGACGGACGCCTCGGGGCGGCACTGCCTGGCCTCGGGCGGGTGCTGCGACGCCATCACCGACGCGAACCGCCACTGCTACCGGGCCCAGTGCTTCGCCACGGCGCGGGAGCTGGCGAAGCGGCTGGGACTGGAGCCCCAGGGGTGGAGCGTGTCCTTCCAGTCCCGCCTGGGGCGCACGCCGTGGGTGCGGCCGTACACGGACGTGGTGCTGCCGGAGCTGGCCGCGCGCGGGGTGAAGCGCCTGGCGGTGATGTGCCCGGCCTTCGTCTCCGACTGCCTGGAGACGCTGGAGGAGGTGGCCATGCGCGGGCGCGACCAGTTCCTCGCGAGCGGGGGCGAGTCGCTCACCCTCGTCCCCTCGCTCAACGCGTCCCCCGTCTGGGCGGATGCCGTGGTGCGGCTCGTCCGCGAGTCGGAGGCCGCCGCGGCTACTTCTTCGCCTGCGGCTGCAGCAGCTCCGGCGGTACCGGATCGAGCGGGGTGAGGCGCAGCTTGCGCTCGCCGTTGGCCGCGCCAGGCAGGGTGGTGCCCTCCACGCGCGTGGTGAGGGTGCCCTCCCACGAGCGCCAGCGGCCCGCCTTCACGAGGAACTCGCCCCGGCCCGTCATCCGCACCTCGGCGGAGGCGGGTTGGGCCGTCGGGGCGTGTGCGGCCTCGTCCTCGTGGTCGTGCCCGCCCGAGGCCTTCTTCCCGGGCGCTTCCTTCGGCTTCCGGGCCGGGGGCGTCGGACGGAGCTGACCGGAGACGGTTTCGGAGAGGTCGTACTCGAGCGTCGCCACCTGATCGCCGTTCTCGGCGGGGGCGAGCGCGGTGAGCTTCACCTGGTTCTTCCGCTCGGCCTTCTTCTCCACGAAGTTGGGCACGGCGCCCAGGTCCACCAGATCCGTGCCGAGCGCCCAGGTGGAGTCCTGGCCCACCGGATCCCTCGGCAGCTCCAGCACCAGCACCGCCGTGTTGCGCAGCGGCCCGGAGAGCCCGTCCAGCACGAAGCCGCGCTCGCTCATGGTGCCCTGGTCCGCTTCACCGCCCTGGCCCTGCGGGACGATGCGGAAGGCGTAGTCGCCGGACCCGGTCTTCTCGAGGACGAAGATGGAGGACGTCTCTTCCGAGGGGGCGGCGGACTCGGAGGTGGTGGTGAGGCGGAAGGCGGTGGGGGCGTCGAGCTTCCAGCGCAGCGTCACCTTGGAGGGATCTGGCGGCGGCTCGGGCGCGGGGGCCGGCTTCTTCTCGGCCTGCTGGGCCTTGCGCAGGTTGGCGGCCATCTCCGGCGTGGGAGCGATGGGCTCCATCTTGCCGACAGGCTCGTCCTTGCAGGCGGGGGTGAGGCAGAGGGCTGCGAGCAGGCCGATGATGCGCCGGTTCACGAAGGGACTCCTGGGTAGGGAAGCAGGGACTTGCGCTTCACGGTGTCCAGGAGTCTACGGCACTGTGGTGAGGGGTTGAAGAGAGGGGTGGCCGGGTGCGCGCCGAGAACCCCATTCAACGGAGCCGGACGGCCCCATGCAACGTGAAGGCGGGGTAACCCGTGGTAACATCTTGACAGCGTCGGTTCTGTCAGGGGGTCCATCCGATGCCTACCCAAAACGCTTTCTTGCGGATCAAGGTCGTTGATGAAAAAGGAGCCACGCGGAAGCCGGGCGCGGACGACCACGTCCAGGTGAATGGCGCTGACATCCCCTATCAGCCAGCTCAAGAGTTCCTGCATCCGCTGACGAGCGGTGACCTCGCGCTCTGAGCCTGGTGCGCATAGGTCCGGACTGCCGTTCCGCAACAGTGCCCACACCTATGCCCAACATCTCTATTTCAGCAAGGCAATCAATGTCAGCTCTCCGGTGACCCTCCTGGACTGTGAACGAGGAGATGCGAGCACCTGGCTGCGCGTGCGAAATGGCATGAAGGTGCTGGGGTATAGGGCCCAGGCCATCCTCGAGAGCCGCAAGACCGCCAGTTGGGACTCGGTCACCGCGTATGTCAACTGGTTGAACTCCTCCCGGAATGAGTCGCAATACATCACCGGGCATTACGCGCACGGCTATCTCGACACCATCGGGCGGACGCGTCCCGGAACAGTCCAGAACTACAGCGTGTTCAGCCATGCATGGCATGGCGGGCCCATCCTCTTCAACACCCTACAGCCGGATCCAGCGGACTTCGATCTGCGGACAGAGCAGTTCACGTTGGATCCGTTGACCCGCCAATCGCAGATGAGCCGTCAGTACCCGCAGCTCCCCTTGGCGTTCACCCCCGTCTCGGGTGAAATCCACATCTGGGGCTGCTTCGCGACGACGCTCTTCAAGGCCATGGTGCTCTTCATCAGGGACAAGCCGACGGGCACCCGGGAAAAATTCAGCCATCCCCAGAACGCCGCCGCGGGTCTGCCCCTGCAGATGACACGCGCGGAAGTGGTCACCTATCTGAAAGAACTGATGGCCAATGAGACCTACATGAGCCTCTTCGCCCAGTTCGCGCGGCGGAAAACCTACGGGGGCCCTCCAGGGTGGGGGGCCGACGTTGGAAGGTATGACAGTGTTCAGGGCATCCCGCAGGGGCTGAAGAACAACATCGACGGAAGCATCTTGTACATCAACCTCACGCAGAACCGCGCCGAAGCGGTCTTCCAACGATCGGAGCTCGGCTCGAGGACCTTCGACGCCTTCAAGTACCTGTGCTATCCGCCGTCCTGAATGGGCGGGCAGCTGCTACCGCCTCGATTCAGGGCTACAGGGACAGCGGCGGTTGGAACTCCGCGAGATGTGGGATGTGGCCCTGGAGCGCGCCGCAAGCTCCTTCGCATCGCGCCATCTGCCGAGTCTGTGACCGGCAAGCATCCTGGAAGCTCTTCTTCAGCGTGTCGGAGTCGATCTGCCACAGGCGCGCGCAGTAATAGGCATGCGTGACGTCGGCGAGTGACTGTCCCTTACGGTAGTAGGGCGGCTCGGGTCGGGTTGGACACTGCTGGCGCGCGTAGCGCACGGCCACCTCATCCGTGAGCGAGAGCCCTCCGTCCGGCAGGGTGTGCCCGAGGAAGACCAGGGTCCCCCAGGATTGTTGCCTCGGCGCGCATCGCTTGATGGCCGGGTCTCCGCGTAGGACGAAACCGAGCAGCAGGTCCGGTCGCCCATCCGCATCGAAGTCCTGCACGTCATCGATCGTATAATCGTGGGCGGGGAGGTACTCGCGGATCGCATCGTGCTCGGCCCGCAGGAGGGTTCCGGCGGACTGTCTCTCTCCGCTTGCCAACTGTTGACCCGCTCGGATGAACAACTCCGGGTGCTGATCTCCATCCATGTCGATGGCCGACACTGACTGGAACGGACGTGCGAGCGGCTCTTTCACGAAGCCGGTCGAGAACAGGTATTCACGCGTGGCGGAGGCGGGCTCCGCCTGGAAGACAGCGCTGAAGAGGGGCGTGGCGGTCTGTTGGCGGAGCTCCACCACCCAGGCCCGGCCTTCGAGCTCCGTGCAGTGTGCCTCCAACACGGTGTACGGAGTATTCGCCGGGGCTTCCTTTCTCCCGGACCTCCACCTCTCGCATGCGGAAGTGACTGTCCCGCCATCAGCGGAAGCGACCGTCCCGCCATCCGATGACTGAACAGAGGCCGGATCGGTGCTGGACTTCGAGCAGGAAATCCCGGCTGACAAAACACATACCACCCAGAGCGGCAGGAGAAATGGACCGGACCTCAAGGCGACCCCCCTTTCGTGGTACGGGAGTGGCGCATCATACCAGCAGGTGAATGCGTGCAGCCGCACGGTGCCGGTGCCGTACCCTGCGGCTCGGAGGAGCGCCCACTGCGTGGCTTGTATGGCGGTCAGCCCCCAGCGGGCCGGGGGGCGGCGGCGCGGGCCAGGCGATCCCTCACGGCGATGCCCAGGCCCTCGGCCCGTGGGAGACAGGCCACCAGCACGTCGTGCCCCCGCTGGTCCGCCTCGCGCAGCCGCATATAAAGGACGCGCGCGGCGCCGGCCGGGTCCTCCGGCACGTCGTAGCGGGGGACTCCCGGGGGGAGGATGAGGCTCGGAGGCCCCAGGACGCCCACGCTCTGCTCCTGGGCGCGGAGGGCCTCCACGCGGGAGACCACGTCCCGGGGCTCGGCGAGCACCACCCCCGCCCGGGGCGCGTAGTGCGAGGCGAGGCTTCCCGAGACCCGCACCGTGGCCGAGGTCCTCACCGGCACCCTGCGCCCCAGGACGCGCTCGATTTCCTCCACCGGCAGGCCTCCGGGGCGCAGCACCGCCGGCTCCCTGCCGCTCAGGTCGACGATGGTGGACTCCAGGCCCACGGTGCATGGGCCGCCGTCGAGGATGAGGTCCACCTCGTCCGCCAGGTCCGCCCGCACGTGCTCCGCCGTGGTGGGGCTCACCTTGCCGAAGCGGTTGGCGCTCGGCGCGGCCACGCCGCCTCCCAGGGCGTCCAGCACGGCCAGGGCGAGCGGGTGGTTGGGCACGCGGACCGCCACCGTGTCCTGGCCTCCGGTGACGGCGTCCGTGGCGCGCGCGGTGCGCGGCAGCACGAGGGTGAGCGGCCCCGGCCAGAAGGCCCTCGCGAGGTTCCAGGCGTCCTCGGGGATGTGGCGGGCCCAGGAGGGGAGCTCTTCGGCGCGGGCCACGTGGACGATGAGGGGGTGGGTGGCGGGGCGCCCCTTGATGGCGAAGACGCGGCGTACGGCCAGCTCGTCCTCACAATTGGCCGCCAGGCCATAGACGGTTTCCGTCGGCAGCGCGATGACGCCACCGCGTTTCAGCATTTCCACTGCCCGTGCGAGGAGGTCCGAGGTAAGCATACCTGTAGAGCGCAATCTGGCCTCCGGAGGGGACGATGAGCAAGTCGCAGGTGTTCGAGGCTCGCAGCCAGATGCCCGTGGATGCCGAGGATGTGTTCGCCTGGCATGCCCGCGAGGGGGCCTTCCAGCGCCTGACGCCTCCCTGGGAGCCGGTCGAGGTGGAGGAGAAGCAGGGCGACGGCATCCGCGAGGGCACCCGGGTGGTGCTGCGCATGAACGTGGGGCCCGTGCCCCTGCGGTGGGTGGCCCGGCATACCCGGTATGTGCCCGGCTCGCTCTTCCAGGACGTGCAGGAGTCGGGGCCCTTCTCCCGGTGGATCCACACCCACCGTATGTGGGACGAGCCCTCGGGCGGCACGGTGCTGGAGGACGAGGTGGAGTACGCGCTGCCGGTGGGGGCGCTCGGGCGCGTGATGGGGGGCGGCTACGCGCGGCACCGGCTGGAGCGGATGTTCGCCTACCGCCACGCGGTGACGCGCGAGGATCTGCGGCGGCACGCGGCCTTCGCCAGGCTCAAGCCGCTGACGGTGGCGGTGAGCGGCGCCTCGGGGCTGGTGGGGAGCGCGCTGGCTCCCTTCCTCACCACGGGAGGCCACCGGGTACGGAGGTTGGTGCGCGGCCAGCCCGAGGCCGGGGACATCGCCTGGGCGCCGGGCCAGGGGGAGATGGACGTGGCCGCGCTGGAGGGCGTGGACGCGGTGGTGCACCTGGCCGGGGCACCCATCGCCGAGGGGCGCTGGACGGAGGAGCGAAAGGCCCTCATCCGCCGCAGCCGTGTCGAGGGCACCCGGGTGCTGTGCGAGTCGCTCGCGCGTCTGGCGCGCCCGCCGAGGGTCCTGGTGAGCGCGTCGGCCATGGGGTTCTACGGCAACCGGGGCGACGAGGTGCTCACCGAGTCCAGCACGTCCGGAGAGGGCTTCCTGGCCGATGTCACCCGCGAGTGGGAGGCGGCCACCGCTCCGGCGGAGCAGGCCGGCATCCGCGTGGTGCACCTGCGCCTGGGCGTGGTGCTGAGCTCCCGGGGGGGCGCGCTGGCGAAGATGCTCCCCGCCTTCCTGGCGGGTGGAGGCGGCCGCATCGGAGATGGCCAGCAGTGGATGAGCTGGGTCTCCATCGAGGACGTCATCGGCCTCATCCACTTCGCTCTGTTCACCGAGGGGCTGCGCGGGCCCGTCAACGCGGTGGCGCCGAACGCCGTGCGGCAGGAGGAGTTCGCCCGGACCCTGGGCCAGGTGCTCTCCCGGCCGGCACTGTTTCCACTGCCCGCCAGCGCGGTGCGGACCCTCTTCGGAGAGATGGGCCAGGAGACGCTCCTCCTCGGCGCCCACCTCCGCCCGGAGGCCGCCGAGCGCCAGGGCTTCACCTTCGTCCACCCCACGCTGGAGCAGGCCCTGCGCTTCACGCTCGGGAAGACGACCGAGGGGCCTCGCTTCCGCCACGGGTGAGGGACGGCCCGCCTTGACTTCGCCCGGGGCTCACGAAAGAACGCCCCGATGATCCACGTCGAGGGGCTGACCAAGTACTACGGCAGCCACGCGGCCATCCGGGAGCTCGCCTTCCGCATCGAGCGGGGCGAGGTCATCGGCTTCCTGGGGCTCAACGGGGCGGGCAAGACGACCACCCTGAAGATCCTCGGGTGCGTGCTGCTGCCCACGTCGGGGCGGGCCGTCGTCGACGGCTACGACGTCGTGAGCCATCCGCACGAGGTGCGCCAGCGCATCGGCTTCCTGCCGGACACGCCGCCGCTCTACGACGAGATGATGGTGGGGGAGTTCCTCGCCTTCGTGGCGCGGCTGCGCGGCGTGCCCTCGCGCGAGGTGTCCGCCCGGGTCTCCGAGGCCGAGGAGAAGACGGGACTGCGCGACGTGGACGACGCGCCCATCTCGTCGCTGAGCCACGGTTACCGGCAGCGCGTGGGGGTGGCGCAGGCGCTCGTGCACCGGCCGGCGCTGCTCATCCTCGACGAGCCGGGCAGCGGCTTGGATCCACGGCAGATGGTGGAGATGCGCGCGCTCATCCGCGGGCTGCGGGGCGCGCACACGGTGCTCGTCTCCAGCCACCTGCTGTCGGAGATCAGCCAGACGTGTGACCGGCTCCTCGTCATCAAGGACGGGGAGCTCGTCGCGCAGGGCACCGAGGAAGAGCTGGGCCAGCGGCTGGGCGGCGGGGGCTTCATCGAGGTGGAGGTGAGGGGCGAGCGGGAGCGGGTGCTGGTGGCGCTCGCGGCCGTGGGGCCGGTGCACGTGGTGGCCGAGGCCGAGGGGGTGATGACGCTGCGGGTGGACGCTCCGGCGGAGCTGCGGCCGAGGGTGGCCCAGGCGGTGGTGGGCGCGGGCCTGGAGCTGCTCCGGCTGGACCGGGGTGCGGAGAAGCTCGAGTCCCTCTTCCTGCGCCTCACCCGGGGCCAGGAGGAGGCCACGTCATGATGCGCACGCTGCTCATCGCGCGCCGGGAGCTCGCGGCCTACCTGCGCACCTTCCAGGGGTACATCATCATCGCCGTGGTGCTGGCGGTGGACGGCCTGCTCTTCAACGCCTACGCGCTGGGCGGGGTGAGCAAGCGCTCCTCGGAAGTGCTCTCGCTCTTCTTCTTCTTCTCCAGCGGCACCACGCTGGTGGCCTCGGTCTTCATCTCCATGCGGCTGCTGGCCGAGGAGCGCCAGGCGGGCACGTTGCCCCTGCTGTACTCCTCGCCGGTGAAGGACCATGAGATCGTCCTGGGCAAGTTCCTCTCGGCGCTGGCCTTCCTGTCGCTGATGACGCTGGCCACGGTGTTCATGCCGCTGCTGGTGATGGTGCACGGCAAGCTGTCGGTGGGGCACATCGCCGCCGGGTACCTGGGGCTGCTGCTGCTGGGCAGCGCGTCGCTGGCGATTGGCACGTTCGGCTCGGCGCTGGCGCGCAACCAGGTGCTGGCCGCCGTCCTCTCCGGGTGCATGCTGGTGGCGTTGCTGACGTGCTGGCTGCTGGCCCGCATCACCGAGCAGCCGCTCTCGGACGTCTTCGGCGCGCTGGCGCTGTGGAACCAGCACTTCCAACCCTTCCAGGCGGGCGTGGTGCACGTGCGCGACGTCGTCTACTACCTGCTCGTCACCTATGTGGCCCTGTTCGCCGCCACGCGGGTGCTCGAGGCGCGGAGGTGGCGATGAGCCTCCG
This sequence comes from Archangium lipolyticum, assembly GCF_024623785.1. NCBI lineage: Bacteria > Pseudomonadati > Myxococcota > Myxococcia > Myxococcales > Archangiaceae > Archangium > Archangium lipolyticum. The sequence continues at coordinate 315,690 of NZ_JANKBZ010000008.1, read as the reverse complement.
GCCCTCGCCCTGGGTGTCCGTGTTGTACGTGGTGGGGCTGGTGTCCGTGTTCCTCGGCGAGCGCGTGGCGGGCGCCGGTACGGAGCGGCTCGTGCTGAGCGGGCTCGGCCTGGCGCTGGTATTGCTCGCGGTGGCGTGGCGCGTGTCGAGAACGGTGCGGGCCTCGGGTGATGGGCGGCGGCTGGAGCGGTGGTTGTTGGGCCTCTTCCTGTTGGGAGGGCTGGGCCTGGCGCTCTACGTGCTCTCCTCGGACGTGGCGCCGTGGGGCGTGTCGTTGAAGAAGCAGGCGCCCAGGCTGGCGGTGGTGCTGGCGGCGCTCTTCCCCGCGCTGCTGGCCGCCACGCTGCTGCCGCTGGTGCTGGTGGAACTGGCGGTGGCGGCCATGGCGCGAGGGCCGGTGCTGGAGATGGGCCGGGTGCGCGCCGCGCTGCACTCGGGGCTGGGGCTGGCCTTCGCGCTCGTCTTCGCCTTCTCGACCATGTACGTGGCCACGCAGGCGGACGTCTCGTGGGACCTGGCGTACTTCCGCACCGCGCGGCCGGGCGAGGCCACGCGGAAGCTGGCGCGAGGCCTCAACGCGCCGGTGGAGGTGACGCTCTTCTTCCCGCCCGCGAATGACGTACGGCAGGCGCTGGAGCAGTACTTCCGGGAGCTGTCGCGGGAGTCCGGTCTGTTGAAGGTGGAGGTGCTGGATCAGGCGGTGGAGCCGGCGCGGGCGAAGGCGATGGGGGTGGGGGAGAACGGCTCCGTGGTGTTCAGCCGGGGCCAGCGCCACGAGCGGCTGAAGGTGCCGCTGGAGCTGGAGCGCGCCCGAGGGCAGTTGCAGCGGCTGGACGAGGACGTGTACCGGCGGCTGCGGGTGGTGGCCCGTCCTCGCCGGGTGCTGTACCTCACCGTGGGCCATGGCGAGCGGGGACTGATGCCCCAGTCCGCCACGGCGCTGGAGAAGGCACGGCCCGGTCTGTCACAGCTCGAGGAGTGGCTGCGTGTGCTGAACGTGGAGGTGCGCACGCTGGGCGTGGCCGAGGGGCTGGAGACGGAGGTGCCTCGCGACGCGGCGGTGGTGGCGGTGATGGGGCCCGAGCGCGACTTCACCCCGGAGGAGCTCGCCGCGCTGCGGCGGTACGTGGAGCACGGTGGGCGGCTGTGGCTCGCGCTGGAGCCGGATGGGCCGGGCTTCGAGCCGCTGCTGGAGCCCCTGGGGCTGAAGCTGCTGCGTACACCGCTGGCGAACGACCAGCGCTACCTGCGCATCAGCCACCAGCAGAACGACCGGGGCAACCTGGTGACGGCGAGCGTCTCCTCGCACGCCTCCGTCGGGACACTGGCCTCGCTGGGCAGTGAGGCGTCGATCGTCTTCCCTGGCGCGGCGGCGTTGGAGTCGGTGGAGCCCCTGCCCAAGGGCGTGAAGCACGCCGTCTCGGTGCGGGCGTCCGCGGAGACGTTCCAGGACGCCAACCACGACTTCATCCCGAATGAGGGAGAGTCCAGGCGGGCCTGGCCCCTGGTGGTGGCGGTGGAGAAGGCGGGCGTCTCGGGCGCCTCGCCCGCGCGCGTGGTGGCCATGGGCGACTCGGACGTGATGACCGACGGAGGCCCGCGGGGCTACGGCAATCCCTACCTGCTGATGGACACGGTGCTCTGGCTGCTCGGCGAGGAGGCGCTGGCGGGAGAAGTGTCCAACGAGGAGGACGTGCCCCTGCAGCACACCCGCCAGAAGGACGTCGTCTGGTTCTACTCGGCCGTCTTCCTGGCTCCGGCGATGGTGCTGGGGGCGGGCTTCCTCGTGACACGGCGCCGGGGCCGGCGGCGTGCGCCCCGGGCTCCGGGTGGAGGCGCGTCATGAGGGCTCGGGGCGTGGTGCTCCAGGGCGTCCTGGCCGCGGCGGGGCTGGTCGCGGCCTTCTTCGTCTGGCAGCGGGAGCCGACGGGCCTCCCCGGGGAAGAGGTGGTGCTGGACGCGCCGAAGCAGGCGTTGGAGCGCGTGCGCTACGAGGACGCGTCCGGCTGGGTGGAGCTGTTCCGCGAAGGCACCGGGGACGGTGCGCTGTGGCTGCGGTTGGGAACGAAGCCGGGCCCCGGCTCGGCTCCCCGTGAGCTGCGGGCGAACGAGATCGCCTGGCAGCTCTTCACCCGCTTCGCGCCGCTGCGGGCCACGCGGGGCCTGGGCGTGCTGGACGCGGAGACCCTGGCCGAGGTGGGGCTGAAGGACAGCCCCCGGAAGCTGGTGGTGAAGCTGAGCAGTGGTGAGCACGTCTTCACCCTGGCGGGAGCCTCGATCGGCTGGGGCAGCCCGTACCTGCGGCGCGAGGCGGATGGGCGCGTCTTCCTCCTCGGCCCCTCGCTGTTGCCGGACCTGGAGAACGCCGCCAACCGCCTGGTGGACCGGACACTGCATGCCTTCGGAGCCGGCGAGTACGACGCGCTCACCGTCACGCTGGGGGACACCTCGCGCACCTTCCTCGTCCGCGAGCGGGCGCGGCGTCCGGCGGAGCTCGTGCCCCAGGAGGCGCCAGACGCGCCTGACGAGGCGGCCCGCAAGTGGCACGAGCGCGTCTGGTTGCTCGCACCGGCCCAGGCGGACTTCCTCGGCCGTGGCGAGGAGCCGCCCGGGGGGGCACCCCACGAGGTATTCCGCGTGGAATACCGGCGTGGGGACAAGCGCCTCGGCCAGCTCATCGTGGCACGAGGCGCGGGCGGTGGGTTCTACGCACGCACCGAGTACACCGCCGGTTGGGCGAAGCTCCCACCCTGGGCCGACTCCATCGTCCTCGAAGCGGAGAAGGTCGCCGCGAGGCGCTGAGGGGCCCTGTCACTACTCGGGCTTCTTCGCCGCGGCCATGGCGCGGTTCACGTAGGCGAAGAGCTGAGGGTCCAGCCCGAACCTGGCGCCGGCCGAGGGCTCCTGCTGGTACATGGTGCCCAGCGACTTCTCGATGCCGGGGTTGCCGCCGGTGAAGGCGCGGACGAGCTCGCCCCAGCGCCGGGCCAGCCGCTGCACGGGCTCGCTGGCCGGGTCGGTGCCCTTCTCCATCTCGGCGCGCACCTGGGCGATGAGCTGTGGCCACTCCTGCTCGACCTGGCGGATGGCGTCCTCGCCGAGTGCCTGCCGGCGCGCCTCGAGTTCCTTCAACTGCTCGGGGGTGTAGTACTTCTCGAACATGGTCATGACCTCGATGGTTTGAACGAGTTGCTCGACGGAGGGCGTCTCCGCCGAGCGGAGCTGCGTGGCGAGCGACTCCAGACGCCGGCACAGCTCCTGTTGGAGGGCGAGCTGCTCGCGAGCGCGCGCGAGGTGCAGCTCGAGCACCCGGACAGGTGAGAAGCCGGGCTCGTCGATGCAGCGTTTGATCTCCTCCAGCGAGAAGCCGAGCTGGCGGAGCGAGAGGATGCGCTGCAACCGGGCGACATCCTCCGGGGTGTAGAGCCGGTAGCCGGACTCCGTGCGAAGCGACGGAGTGAGCAGGCCCAGCTCGTCGTAGTGGTGCAGGGTGCGGATGGACAGCCCGGTCCTCCGGGCAAGCTCGCCCACCTTCAGGGTCTCGGGCCGCATGAGGCACGCTCCTTTCGACCACACCGGTGTGTGGCTGCGAGGATGGGTACACCCTCACGTCACGTGAGGCTCAAGGGCGAAAAACGAGACCCGCTTGCCGGGCAGGCGGGCGGGCGGTGCTACGCGGCCGGGGATACGGCCGCCAGCACCCGCTCGACCTCGCGGACCAGCGCGTCCGGCAGGCAGGGCTTGGTGACGTAGGCATCGCAGCCGACTTCCCGCGCCTCGCGCGAGTTCGCGTCCAGCGCGTGGCCGGTGAGGGCCACCACGGGGATGCAGCGCGTGCGTACATCGTTCTTGAGCCGCCGGGTGGCCTCCCAGCCATCCATCACCGGCAGGGACAGGTCCATGAGGATGACGGAGGGGTGCAGCGCGACCGCCTTCTCCACCGCCTCCTGGCCGTCGCGGGCCTCGGCCACGCGGAAGCCGGAGAACTCGAGGTACTCCGCGTACATCTCCCGGGCATCCTGGTAGTCGTCGACGATCAGGACGAGGGGCGAGGTGTCGTTTCGAGCCATGTTGTTCATGTCCGCCTCGTACGTCGGGGAAGCTGCAGCGTGAACGTCGAACCTTGGGCCGGGGCGCTCTTGAGCGAGATGCGACCGTCGAGCATGGTGGCCAGACGGCGGCAGATGGACAGTCCCAGGCCCGTGCCTCCATAGGCGCGGGTGGGTGAGCTGTCCACCTGCTGGAAGTCTTCCCAAATCTTCTCCTGGTTGCAGGGATCGATGCCGATGCCCGTGTCCTCCACCGCGATGTGGATCGTGGCGGTGGCGAACTCGTACGACGCCAACACCTTGATGGACCCCTCGTGGGTGAACTTCAGGGCGTTGGACAGCAGGTTGACGACGATCTGTTTCACCTTCTGCCGATCACTGTGCACGGGGGGCAGGTTCGGCTCCACCGAGGTGCTCACCGCCAGCTTGGATCTCACGATGATGGGATCCAGCTCGGCCATGACCTCCTGGATGAGCTCGGGGAGGCGGAACTCGGACAGGTGCAGCGGCATCCGGCCCGCTTCGATGCGGGTGATGTCGAGGATCTCGTTGATGATCTCCAACAAGTGACGGCCGTTGGAGTCGATGCGGCTGAGGCTGCGGCGCTGGGGCGGGGGAAGCTCGCCGTTGACGCCCTGCAGCAGCATGTTGGTGTAGCCGAGGATGGCGTTGAGCGGCGTGCGCAGCTCGTGGGACATGTTGGCCAGGAACTGCGACTTGGCGGCGCTCGCCTGCTCGAGCTGGATGGCCTGGCGGCGCAGCAACTCGTTCTGCGTGGCCAATTCCTCGGTGGCGGCGTTCACCCGGGCGGCCAGCTCGGTGGAGGCCGCCTCGAGCCGCGTGAGCTGACGGCCCTTGTACAGGCGCGTCAGGTGCATGCCCAGGTGACCGGCGAGCCAGGGGACGTCCGGGGACAGCTCCGGCACGGGCGATGCCACCAGCAGCAGCCCGGGCGAGGGCGTGCCCGAGGAGGCCTTGCCGAGCGACAGGGTGAAGAGGCCCGTCCTGGCCATGGGCAGCTCCATGGGGAGCTGTCCGGGATGGAACCAGTGGGGCTCGGTCCACTGCAGCGCCTCCACCAGGGGGTGCTTCGCGTCATGCAGGGCGAGCACGAAGCTCTCGGCGCTGGACAGGCCATGCCAGGCGAGCGGGACGAAACAGTGCGAGTCCGACTCATCGGGTGCGAGGCACAGCACCTCTTGCACACCCGCGTTGTGGACGAGCCACGCCACCGCGGCCTCGGCGCAGGTCCGTGCGTCGTCGCAACCGAGCAGCAACTCGGCGAACGCGAGTCGCGCCTCGGAGCCGGGCGCGGACGGCGACGGCAGGGCGGCGGTGGATGGCAAGACGCGTCGCTCCGGTGTCCTCGGGGTACGGTGTCGGGAGTTACGGATCGGTGAAGCCGAGGATCACCATGGTTCTGCGTCACCCGGCGGCAATGGCCAACTCCCCCCCAGCAGGGGTGTTGGCTCGTGCACACCTCAAGGCTTCAATGGAGGACAGGCAGGCGGGCGAGGCCGCCTGGTGGCTCGCCTTCCCGCCCCTCGGTCGCATTCCTAGCGTGTAGGACATGGTGGAAGAGCGCACGAACAAGTCGCTGTGGACGGTGACAGCCCCTGCGCGGCGCTACCCGGCGCTGCGGGGGGACCTCGAGGTGGACGTGGTGGTGATGGGTGGGGGGATCGCGGGTCTCACCACGGCGTACCTGCTCAAACAGGAGGGCAAGCGGGTGGCGGTGGTGGAGATGCACCGGCTGCTGACGGGGCAGACGGGGCAGACCACGGCGCATCTGACCGAGCTGTTGGACACGCCGTACTACACCCTGGCCTCGGACTTCGGGGAGAAGGGGGCGTGCATGGCCGCCGCGTCCACTCGCGCGGCCATCGAGCAGATCGCCGGGCTGGTGGCGCGGCTGCGGATTTCGTGTGGTTTCCAACGGGTGCCCGGGTACCGCTACGCGGAGACGGAGCGGGAGGCGCGGGACCTGGAGCGCGAGGCGAACGCGGCCCGGCGGGCGGGGCTGATGTGCACGCTGACGAACGAGGTGCCGTTGCCGTACCCGGTGAAGCTGGCGCTGCGCGTGGAGGATCAGGCGCAGTTCCACCCGCGCGAGTACCTGCTGGCGCTCGCCGAGGGGATACAGGGGGACGGCAGCTACGTCTTCGAGGAGACGCAGGTGACGGAACTGCGCGAGGGCGTGCCGTGCCGGGTGACCACCCCGCATGGCGTCATCACGTGCCGGGACGTGGTGGAGGCGACCACGACGCCGCTCAACCGCGTCTTCCTGCACACGAAGCTGTACCCGTACCGGACCTACGCGGTGGCGGGTCCGCTGGAGGGCCCGCTGGAGGCGGGGCTCTATTACGACAGCCAGGATCCGTATCACTACATCCGCACCCAGAAGGTGGACGGGGTGGACTACGTCATCGTCGGGGGCGAGGACCACAAGGTGGGGGCGGAGGAGGACACCGAACGCCATTACGAGGCACTGGAGGCATACACGCGGCGGCGCTTCCCGGTGACGGGGATCGAGTACCGCTGGTCCGGCCAGGTCATCGAGCCGGCGGACGGATTGGCGTACATCGGGCGCAACAGCGGCTCGCGTCACGTCTGGGTGGCCACGGGCTTCTCGGGGACGGGTATGACGTTCGGGACGCTGTCGGGGATGATCCTCACGGACCTCATCCTCGGGAGGCAGAACCCGTACGCGGCGCTCTACGACGCCACGCGGGTGAAGCCGAAGGCGGGAGCGAAGGACTTCATCCAGGAGAACGCGGAGGTGGCGTTCCACTTCGTGGCGGACCGGCTGTCGAAGCCGGAGGGGCATGACCTGTCCGAGGTGCCGCCCGGAGAGGGCCGCATCCTTGAGGTGGACGGCAAGAAGGTGGCCGTGTTCAAGGAGGAGGGCGGGGCGGTTCACGCGGTGAGCCCGGTGTGCACGCACCTGGGATGCCACGTGCACTGGAACAAGGCCGAGCGCTCCTGGGATTGCCCCTGCCACGGGGCGCGCTACAGCCCGACGGGCGAGGTGCTCAACGGGCCTGCGGTGAAGGGGTTGCAGTCGAAGAAGATCCGCTGAGCCTACGGGCGGGGACTATTCGAGAGCGGAGTGGGAGGCATGCGGCCGCGGGTAGAATGGGCCGCATGGGCTTCCCGCGCTCCTGGATGAGTCTCGCGCTTCTCGGCGTGCTGCTGAGCGGCTGTGTCACCTCGGCACTCGATGTTCGCGAGGACGTTGAGGCGCCCGAGGTCGTGTCCTCTTCATGGGAGGACGCCCGAGCGGACCCGACCTGTGTAGTGCCGCTGTGTGACGAGGAGCGCTGTGCCATCTGGCGCTGCCAGGACGTGGTGGAGGTGGAGGCCCACCCCGTGGTCCTGGCGCAGGCCGTGGCTCCGGCTCCGGCCCCGATGTTCCGCGCGCCACTGGTGGAGGGGCCTGGTGCGAGCCGTTGGTGGGGCCACCCGCTGTCCGAGCGCAGTCACGCGGCCCCCATCTTTGAGATCCCCTGGCACAACTGGAAGACCCGCGAGTCGAGCGCGCGCAGGCTCTTCCTCCACCAGTGCCTCATCGCACGTGAGCCCTTCGAGAAGCACCACATCTTCCCTCAGCAGCCAGTGCTGGCTCTGTGGTTCAAGAGCAAAGGCATCGACATCCACGCCTTCACCATTCGTCTCCCCAAGAGCTTCCACACCTGGCTGCACAGTGGAGGGCCTGACGGTGGTCAGTGGAATGAGGCCTGGCGGCAGTTCAAGGAGCAGGATGAAGGGGCTTCCCCAGAGAAGATCTGGCGCTTCGCGGGCGAGCTCATGATGCGATTCGGAGTGGATGGGCCTCTTGTTCCGTACTACTGCGACTAAAAGGGGGGCGAGGATCACACGGATGCACCATTTCAGAATCAGGCAAGACAGGTCATCGGGCTACACGGGCCGCATTGACGCCGTGCACAAATGGGGGCTTCCCGGCATCCTCAATTGTCCTGCTTGCAAGGCCACCTGGAGCGGTGGAGCCAAGGTGTACCCTTCGGTGGATTTGAGTCCGGTGCTCGCTCTGGCCGATTTCGAGGAGGCTCGGGCCGAGCCTATCGAGGAATACGAGAGGCTGTGTGCACTGGTTCGTCCCTTGCTGCCTCCGGGCGCGATATTGCAACCGGGAGCGGGTCTGGGCCCGCTGGCAGGCAATGCCCAGGGCCGCTTCGGGTCGTTTGCGTTTCCCGATGCTTGGTGGCCGCTGGTGCAGCGCGAGGCACTGGAGAAGCTCGAGGCCCAGGGACTGCGAGGACTCAAGGGCTGCCGCACTGAGCTCCGCTTCCGCCAGCGTAACTCACCCGAGTTTCTTGAGCTGGAAATCCTTCCTCTGGGTCGTACCCACCCGGATTGCCTGCCGCCCCATCGCGACCCCCCGTGCTCGCGCTGTCACCGCTTTGGCATCCCCTTGCCTGATGACCTCTTGCTGGACGCCCGTACGCTTCCCAACGACCGGGACCTGTTCCGGTTGGAGGACTTCTCCGGCGTGATCGTCTGCACCGAGCGTTTTGTCGACGCCTGCCGGCGCCTGGGGTTGGAGGGTGTGATGTTCCTCCCCGTGCCGTCGAAGTAGGCATCGAGGTGGCGGGTAGAATAGGCCGCATGGGCTTCCCGCGCTCCTGGATGAGTCTCGCGCTTCTCGGCGTGCTGCTGAGCGGCTGTGTCACCTCGGCACCCGACGTGCGCGAGGACGTTGAGGCGCCAGAGGTCGTGTCCTCCTCATGGGAGGAAGCCCGCGCGGATCCGACCTGCGTGGTGCCGCTGTGCGACGAGAAGCGCTGCGCCATCTGGCGCTGTCAGGACGTGGTGGAGGTGGAGGCCCACTCGGTGGTGTTGGCGCAGGCCGTGGCTCCGGCTCCGGCCCCGATGTTCCGCGCGCCGCTGGGGGAGGGGCCTGGTGCGAGCCGCTGGTGGGGCCACCCGCTGTCCGAGCGCAGCCACGCGGCCCCCATCTTCGAGATCCCCTGGCACAACTGGAAGACTCGCGAGTCGAGCGGGCGCAGGCTCTTCCTCCACCAGTGCCTCATCGCACGTGAACCCTTCGAGAAACACCACATCTTCCCTCAGCAGCCAGTGCTGGCTCTGTGGTTCAAGAGCAAAGGCATCGACATCCACGCCTTCACCATTCGTCTCCCCAAGAGCTTCCACACCTGGCTGCACAGTGGAGGGACCGATGGTGGTCAGTGGAATGAGGCTTGGAGGCGGTTCAAGGATCAGAAAAACTCAGCTCCCCCGGAGGAACTCTGGCGCTTCGCGGGCGAACTCATGCTGCGGTTCGGAGTGAATGGCCCGTTCGTGCCCTACTACTGTGATTGAAGAGTGATGCGTGGAGCCACACGGATGCACCATTTTAGAATCGAGCAAGACAGGTCGGTGGATTACATGGGTCGCATTGACGCCGTGCACAAATGGCTTCTTCCAGGGATCATCAACTGCCCTGGATGTGGGCTCACTTGGGGAGGCGGCTCCAAGACGTACCCCTCGGTGGACTTGACCCCGGTGCTCTCCCTGGCCGACTTCGAGGAGGCGCGGGCCGAGCCCTTCGAGGAATACGAACGGCTCTGTGAGCTGGTTCGCCCCTTTTTGCCCCCGGGAGCCGTGCTGGAGCCTGGGGCGGGTCTGGGCCCCCTCAAGGGCAATGCCCGGGGTCGCTTCGGACAACTCGTATCCCCCGACCCCTGGTGGTTGTTGGTACAGCGCGAGGCGCTGGAGAAGCTCGAGGCCGAGGGGCTGCGAGGTCTCAAGGCGTGCCGCACCGAGCTCCGTTTCCGCCAGCGCAACTCGCCTGATTTCGTCGAATTGGAAATACTCCCCAAGGGGCGTGCTCACCCGGATTGCTTGCCTCCCCAACGCGAACCCCTGTGCTCGCGCTGTCACCGCTTTGGCATCTCCTTGCCTGATGACCTCTTGCTGGACGCCAGCACGCTTCCCAACGACCGGGACCTGTTCCGGTTGGAGGACTTCTCCGGCGTGATCGTCTGCACCGAGCGCTTCGTTGACGCCTGCCAGCGCCTGGGTCTGGATGGCGTGGCCTTCCTCCCCCTGCCCTCGAAGTAGGGGACGTCGAGCGGTGCTGCGCCGCGCCCGCGCGGATGGCACGATGGGTCCATGCCCGCCGCGAATGCTCGTGCCCTTCCCACCACCGACGCCGTTCCCTCCACCGAGAGTCTCCTGCCGGAGGGCTTCACGCCCGCTGCTCGGAGAGCATTGGCGAAGGCCGACCCGGTGCTCGGCGACCTGATGAAGCGGGTGGGGCCCTTCCGCATGAAGGTGAATTCGATCCAGAGCCCCTTCCTGGCGCTGGCGGAGTCCATCGTCTATCAGCAGCTCACGGGCAAGGCGGCGGCCACCATCTTCGGCCGGGTCTGTGAGCGCGTGGGGACGGGGAAGCGCTTCACGCCAGAGGCGGTGCTCGCTCATCCTGTGGAGGGTCTGCGCGAGGCCGGACTCTCCGGCGCCAAGACGGCGGCATTGCGAGACCTGGCGGCGAAGGCGCTGGATGGCGAGGTTCCCACGCTGGCCCGGGCGAAGCGCATGAGCGACGCCGAACTGGTGGAGCACCTCATCAAGGTGCGCGGAATCGGGCAGTGGACGGTGGAGATGTTGCTCATCTTCCGGCTCGGCCGTCCGGACGTGCTGCCGGTGGACGACTACGGCATCCGCAAGGGCTTCATGCTCACGTACGGACTCTCCGAGCTCCCGCGCCCCAAGGAGCTGCTGGCGCACGGCGAGCGTTGGCGCCCGTGGCGCACGGTGGCGAGCTGGTACCTGTGGCGCTCGTTGGATCTCCTCAAGTCCGCTCCTTCTGGGAGATCGGCGAGGTGAGCGCGTCAGTCGTGCCCCTCAAGCCTGGGACACGGCCTCCCGAGGCGTCCTCTCGCTCCATGCCCGCGCCAGCAACTCGCGCACCTGCGCATCCGTGACCTCCGGGTAGCGCTCGTACCAGGTGGGCACGGCGACGAAGGGCTCGGGCCGCAACGGGCAGACGACCTCCTCGAAGTCACCGGCCAGCAGGCGCAATCCCTCCTCGGCGCCCACGGGAACGGCGGCCACCAGGGTCCGCGCGCCGGCCCGGCGGAGGAGTCCCGCCGCACGCCGGAGCACCACTCCCGTGGCCGTGCCGTCATCCACGACCACCACCGTGCGGCCCTCGAGCGAGGGGACTGGCACGTTCGGCCGCATGGCCCGTACGCGCTGGCGGAGCTTCCGGCGAGCGAGCTGGAGGGCCCGGTCGAGCGCCTCATCGGAGAGGTTCAAGGCGTTGAGGGTGGCATCGTGGAGCTGCAACGCCGAGGGATCGCCGAGCAGCCCGAGCGTCACATCCCGCCGGGGTGGCTCCATCGTGTGGATGATCGGCTGGACGATGGCCAGATCCAGCTGGGCCCCGAGCGCACGGGCAACCTCGAAGGCCACGGGAACGCCCCCGTGGGGAAGGGCGAGCACGATGACCTCCTCGCGCCCGGCGAAACGCGCCAGTGATCGGGCCAACGTCTCTCCTGCCTGGGTCCGGTGACGGAAGGGGGCATCCATTTGCGCACAACGTGCGCTGGGGCTCCGGGGGCCGCAATGGGGGGTTGCCCTCGGAAGTCCACGTCACGACGCTCGCCGGAGTCCCGGTGGGGGAGGGGAGCGCTCGCGCGTTGCCTCGCCGGGTGCACGTCTGTACAGTGCCCCGCTCCATGAAGCGTGAGAAGGAAGAAGGGGCTTTCGCCGGTGCCCGGCGCAAGCCCTGGGCGGGTCCTCGTGGTCTCGATGCCGTCCTCCAGGGGTGGCGCGAGGACAAGCAACTCTGGCCCAACTTCGTCCTCGACGAGGTGACACCGGCCCGGGCCGGTTCATACGCGCCCATCCCCGAGGATGTGGCGCCCCAGGTGCGCGAGGCCCTCCAGCGCCGTGGCATCGACCGGCTCTTCTCCCACCAGGCCGAGGCCTTCCAACTGGCTCGCGCCGGACGGAGCCTCGTCATCGCCACGCCCACGGCCTCGGGCAAGAGCCTCTGCTACAACCTGCCGCTGCTGGACCGCTTCGCGCGGGAGCCGCAGGCGCGCGCCCTCTACCTCTTCCCCACCAAGGCGCTCTCGAGGGACCAGGAGGAGTCGCTGCGCGTCTTCATGCGCGAGGCGGGTCTGGAGCACGGCGCCATCACCTTCGATGGAGACACGCCGGGGGATGCCCGGCGCGCGGCCCGCGAGCGCAGTGGCGTGGTGCTCACCAACCCGGACATGCTGCACACCGGCATCCTCCCGCACCATGCCAACTGGGCGCGGCTCTTCTCCAACCTGCGCTACGTCGTCATCGACGAGCTGCACACCTACCGGGGCGTCTTCGGCTCGCACCTGGCCAACGTGCTGCGCCGGTTGCAGCGCGTGGCGGCCTTCCATGGTTCGTCGCCAGTGTTCGTCCTGGCCTCGGCCACCATCGGCAACCCCAAGGCCCACGCCGAGCGGATGCTGGGCCGCGAGGTGTCGCTTGTCTCCGAGAGTGGCGCGCCCGCCGGTGAGCGCCGGGTCATGGTCTACAACCCGCCGGTGGTGAACGCGGAGCTGGGCATCCGCGCCAGCTACCTCAAGAGCGCGGTGCGGCTGGTGTCCGACCTGGTGCGCGCCGAGGTGTCCACGCTGCTCTTCGGCCAGTCGCGCAACAACATCGAGGTGATGCTCAAGTACCTCCGCGATCAGTTCATCGCGGACAAGATGGACCCCAACCTCATCCAGGGCTACCGGGGCGGCTACCTCCCCGGCACGCGCCGGGCCACCGAGGCCGCCATGCGCGCGGGCGAGGTGCGCTGCGTGGTGGCCACCAACGCGCTGGAGCTGGGCATCGACATCGGCTCGCTCGACGCGGTGGTGTGCGCGGGTTACCCGGGCTCGGTGGCGGCGCTGATGCAGCGCTTCGGCCGCGCGGGACGCCGGGGCGCGGGCAGCCTCGCGCTCCTCGTGTCCTCCAGCGCGCCGCTGGATCAGTACCTCGCGGGTGATCCGAAGTACCTCACCGGCGCCCCGGTGGAGCACGCGCGCATCGATCCGGACAACGTGGAGATCCTCGTCCAGCACCTCAAGTGCGCCGCCTTCGAGCTGCCCTTCGAGGAGGGGGACACCTTCGGGGACGTGCCGGCCGAGTCCACCACGGACGCGCTCGGGTTCCTCGCGCAGCACGAGGTGGTGCACCCCACGCCGGGCCCCGAGGGCCGCAAGATGTTCCACTGGTCCGCGGACGCGTATCCGGCCAACCACGTCTCGCTGCGCAGCGTGGGCTGGGACAACGTGGTCATCATCGAGCTGGGCACGGACAGGACGCTCGCGGAGATGGACTTCCGCTCGGCGCACACCATGCTGCACGAGCAGGCCATCTACCAGCACGAGGCCGAGCAGTACCAGGTCGAGCGCTTCGACTACGAGAACCACAAGGCCTACGTGCGCAAGGTAGCGCCGGACTACTTCACCGACGCGATGACGTACGTGCGGGTCAACGTCATCCAGGAGGACCAGGGGGCCCCCATGGGTCCGGATCTCCATGCGGGCATGGGTGAGGTGAGCGTCATCGAGAAGGTAGTGGGCTACAAGAAGATCAAGTTCCACACGCACGAGAACGTGGGCTACGGCGACGTGCGCCTGCCCGAGATGCAGATGCACACCACGTCGCTCTGGCTCACCGTGCCGGAGACCGTGGTGCGCTCGCTGGGCGCGCCCCGGCCCGCCGTCATCGACGCGCTCCGGGGAATCGCCAGCGCGCTGCGCACCGTGGCCTGCGTGGGGTTGATGATCGACCCGAGGGATCTCGGCAAGACGCTCGGGAGCAAGGACGACGCGGACGGGCCACCGCGCAAGGACGGAGGCGTGGGCTTCGATCCGACCATCTTCCTCTATGACAACGTGCCCGGCGGCGTGGGGCTGGCCGCGCGGCTGTTCGACCAGCGCGAGGAGCTGCTGCGGCGCGCGCGCAGGCTGCTGGAGTCGTGCGCGTGCGAGGACGGGTGCCCCGCCTGCATCGGGCCGGCCGCGGGCGCCATGCCCGGGAGCGCGCCGGTCGATTCTCATCCACGCAAGCGGCTGGGTCTCGAGATCCTCTCGGCACTCGGCGTCGTGGCTCTCCAGTAGGCGAGGCGTGCCGTGGACCTGAAGCGCAAGCTGGCACGGCTCGGTGGTATCGGCCCCGGTGGCAAGCCGGGAGCCAGTCCGTCTCCCGCTCCGGAAGCCCCGGAGCCGGAGGCGTCCGTTGCTCCAGCGGTGGATGTGCCCGCCGCTCCGGTGGAGGCACCTCCCGCTCCGGAGCCGCCCCGGAAGGAGCCGGACCCGCGAATCGTCGCGCTGCGCCGGATGCTCGGCGACTGGGCCGAGCGTCAGGATGCGGCGGTCGCGCGCCGGGGTCCTTCCGCCGCGCCGCGTCCGCGTCCGGGCCCTCTGCCCGCCGAGCCGCGCACGACGCCTCACGGCGTGGTCCACGTCGCCGAGCGCGTGCTCCCACCGGACCACCAGCACGGCAGCGCGCCGCTCGCCGAGGCCCTGGACGTGGAGGCGCCGCTGGTGGCCAGCCTCGCGCTCCAGCCGGGGCTCGCGGGCGTGGACTTCCAGCGGATGCTCTTCCTGGACACGGAGACGACCGGGCTCGCGGGGGGAACGGGCACCGTGCCGTTCCTGGTGGGGCTCGCGTGGTTCGAGGGCCGCTCGCTGCGCGTGCACCAGCTCTTCCTTCGCCGGCTGGGCGAGGAGGCGCCCATGCTGCGCGTGCTGGCCGAGCGCATGGCGGAGTCCTCCTGCCTGGTGACGTTCAACGGCAAGAGCTTCGACTGGCCGCTGTTGCGCACGCGCTTCGTGCTCAACCGCGTGCCTCCACCCGCCGAGCTGCCGCACCTGGACCTGCTGCACTGCGCGCGCCGTGTCTTCAAGTACCGCGGCTCGGGGACGCGGCTGGTGCACCTGGAGGAGCAGGTGCTCGGCTACCACCGGGTGGATGACGTGGACGGCGCGCTGATTCCAGACCTCTACTTCCGCTTCCTGCGCGGCTCGGACGGCTCGGCCCTGACGCCGGTGCTGGAGCACAACGCGAACGACCTCCTGCTGCTGGCGGCGCTGCTGGGCGTGCTGGTGCGGCGCTTCCGGGCGAGCGGCGCGGAGGGAGAGGATCCGCGCGACCTGCTCGGCTTCGCGGGGGTGGCCCTGCGGGCACGGGACTACGAGCGCGCCCATGCCTTCGCCCGGGCCGCCGCCGCGGGAGACCCGGGGGCGGTGGGCGTCGAGGCGCTCGCGCTGGCCTCCCGTCTGTCTCGCCGGGTGGGGGATGACCAGACGGCGGCGGAGAACCTGCACAAGGCGCTCGCCTCGGCCCGGGGGGAGAAGGCGGCGCCGCTGCACCTCTCGCTGGCCAAGCTGTACGAGCATGACCTCAAGGATCTCCCGCGAGCCCTGCAACACGCGCGGCTCGCCGCGTCCGCCGAGGGCGCCGACGCATCGCGGCGCCGCATCGAGCGTCTGGAGCGCAAGCTCTCCCGTGTGACGCGCGAGTACACGCTGGATTTCGGTGCTCCACCGTCGCGCACGGGACCCTGAGCCGCGTGGCTCGAGCGGAATCGAACCGGGCAAGCCTCCCTTCTGGACCACGCCACTGTCGGACACTGGGG